>JAYUCN010000532.1:0-4211 GCA_043740335.1 Planctomycetota bacterium | reverse complement strand
CCGCTGGCCCGTTCGAGACATCTGCCCCCGCCTTCCGAGCGAGCAGCGTTGACCACCCTGCGACCCAAGCCTATCGTCTTCCGGCTCGCAGACGGCTTCCGGTTCCCCTTGCGCAAGACGATCATCCTCGGCCCTGGATTGCAGATCGGCGGCGACACCTTTGTCGTCATGGCGGGACCTTGTGCGGTCGAGACACGCGAGCTGCTCATGGCCGTGGCGGACGCCGTCGCAGTGGCCGGGGCGGCGGTGCTGCGCGGCGGCGCCTTCAAGCCACGCACCTCCCCCAAGTCGTTTCAGGGACTGGGCGAACCGGGTCTGCGCCTGCTGTCCGAGGCGTCGCGGCGAACGGGTCTGCCGGTCGTGACGGAGGTCATCGATCCGCGCGATGTCCGGCTCGTGGCGACGCACGCGGCGATCCTCCAGATCGGCAGCCGCAACATGCAGAACTTCCCGTTGTTGCGCGAGGTCGGTCGACAGCAGAAACCGGTGCTGCTCAAGCGGGGTGCGGCCGCGACGTTGGACGAACTGCTGCAGGCAGCCGACTACATCCTGGAGGAAGGCAACGAGAACGTGATCCTCTGCGAGCGCGGCGTGCGTGGCTTCGATCCCTCGACGCGCTACCTGCTCGACCTGGCGGCGGTGCCGGTCTTGCGCCAGCGCACCTCGCTGCCGATCTTCGTCGACCCGAGTCATGGCACGGGCGACGCCAGTCTCGTGCCGCCGATGGCCAAGGCGGCGTTGATGGCCGGGGCCGACGGCTTGCTGGTCGAAGTCCACGTGGCGCCGGAGCAGGCCCTGTGCGATGGCAAGCAAGCGCTGCGGCCTGCAGATTTTTCGAGTTTGATGTCGGAACTGCGGCGGTTGGTTCCCCTTTGTGGGAGGCGATGGTTGCGTGCTCAGACCGTTGGTCCGGGGACCAACGCCTCGGAGTCGTCGAGGTCGGGGTCGAACCCTGGTGCCCCGTTGCGGGGTTCTTCGACGATCGGATCCTTCGACGACGAGGTCATTGCACCGTGACACACCGCGCCCGCAAACCATACATCGCCGGCAACTGGAAGATGAACCTCGACCGGGCCAGGTCGCTCGACCTCATCAAGACCGTGAAGGGGCGCCTCGGGGACGGCAACGATCGTGAAGTCGCGTTCTTCGTGCCTTCGATCTACCTCGCCGACGTGACTGCCGTGGCGCAGGGTTCGCCCTTGGGTGTCGGCGGGCAGAACATCTGGTACGAGGCCAACGGGGCGTTCACGGGCGAACTGGCGGCGCGCATGCTGCGTGAGGTGGGGGCGGATCGGGCGTTGATCGGGCACAGCGAGCGACGGCAGGTCTTCCATGAGCCCGACGAATGGATGGGACGCAAGGTGCGTGCGGCGCTCGACCATGACTTGCTGCCGATCTACTGCATCGGCGAGACGCTCGACGAGCGCAAGAACAACCGGACCGACCGGGTCCTGAAGCGTCAGCTCGAGACCGGTTTCGAAAAGGTCCGGCCCGACGACTCGCATCGGCTCACCGTCGCCTACGAGCCAGTCTGGGCGATCGGCACGGGCGAAACGGCGACCGGCGACCAGGTCGCACAAGCGCACCGATTCATTCGCAAGTGGTTGGTCCAACGCGTCGGCGAGGACGCGGCGAACCAGATCCGCATCCTCTACGGCGGCAGCGTGAAGCCCGACAATGCCAAGGAGCTCATGGCAGTCGACAGCGTCGACGGGCTGCTGGTCGGCGGAGCCAGTCTGCAAGCCGAGACGTTCCTTCCCATCATCGAATACGACCTTCGCTGAATACTTGGAACTCTGAATACCTTGGCACCCTGAATACCTTGGAACTCTGGCGCAGCACCGCTGCAATCGACTGCCGATGATCGTACTTCACTATGTTGGTTGGGTCTTGTTCTTCCTCTCCGCGGTCCTGCTCACGATCGTCGTGCTGCTGCAGGAATCGAAGGGCGGGGGCCTCGCCGAGGCGTTCGGTGGTGTCGGCGCCGAGACGTTCGGCGTGAAGACGGGCGGCATCAACCGCTTCACCTTCCTGCTCGCCGGCATCTTCTGCGGCTCGGCCATCCTCATCAGCTATTCGTGGTAAGACTGACGGTGGCCTCGGCCGCGTCGTGCCCGACCTGCAGCACCGGGCGCGGCAGTCGCTGATCCTGCATGCACCGCGCTTCGCACAGCATGACGGGTGCCGGCTTCGCGGCCGGCCCCAGTGAGGTAGGGGAACTCCGAGTCGAGGTGCGCACGGTCAATGGTCGCGGACTGTCGGTGAAACTGCGGTTGACGACTGCCTGCACGGGGTTCGAGGCGGCCATCGAGGAACTGGTGCGAGAGCGTGTGCACCGTGGTTCGGTCGCGGTCGTCGTCGAACGACAGTCGGCGAGCCAGGCGCTGCCGGAACGGAGCGTCTTGCGAGCGGTTGCCCAAGACCTGTGCCGGCTGGCCGAGGAGATGCAGTTGCCACCGCCTAGCCTCGCCGACGTGGTGCAGGTCGCGAGTGCTTCCCTCCGCGCCGAGACGGTGACATCGCGGCCGTTGCCGTCGCTGCTGCGGGGCCTGTTGTCCGCTGCACTCGCGGAACTCGAGCGCCATCGATGTGCCGACGGCGATGGCACGATCGCAGCGATTCGCGCCCAGCTCGACGAGTTCGAGGCCCTGTGTCAGACGGCCGCGGCGCGGGCGCCGCAGCTCGCGGCTGCGTATCGCGAGCGATTGCTCCAGCGCGTCGAGGAATTCGTGCAGAGCCACGTGCCATCACCGCCGCCAGCACTCGATCTCGTGCGCGAGGTGGCGATCTACGCCGATCGTGTCGATGTCGCCGAAGAGCTGCAACGCTTGCGAGCTCACCTGGGAGAGGTCCGCGCGGTGCTCGATCGCGGCGGCGAAGTAGGGCGTCGGCTCGAGTTCCTGTTGCAGGAACTGCTGCGCGAGGCGAACACGCTCGGCTCCAAGTCGCCGGACACCACGATGGCGCACGCAGCAGTGGCGATGAAGTCGTGCATCGATCGTCTCAAGGAACAGGTGGCCAATCTCGAATGAGCAGCGGCCGCGGCAAGCTCGTAGTGATCTCTGGCCCATCGGGGGCCGGCAAGACGTCCGTCTGCCGGGCCCTCAAGGCGCATCCCGATGTCGAGTTCTCCGTGTCCGCGACGACCCGGCCCAAGCGCGCTGGCGAAGTCGATGGCGTCGACTACCACTTCTTGTCACGCGACGACTTCCAGCGTCGGCTCGGCGAGAACCAGTTGCTCGAGTGGGCGTCCTACAACGGCAATCTCTATGGCACGCCGCGTTGGCCCATGGATGCTGCGCTGGCGCGCGGCAAGACCTTCCTCGTCGAGATCGAGGTGAAGGGCACCAGGCAGCTGCGTGAACGCGGGATTCCCGGCCTCTACGTGTTCATCGCGCCGCCGAGCATCGAAGAGCTGCGCCTCCGCCTGGAGCGGCGCGGCAGCAACGATGCGGTCGAGATCGCACAACGGGTCCGGATCGCGGTGGACGAGCTCGCCGCCGCTCAGGATCATGTCGCCGGCGCGCCGTTGTACGATGTGACGATCGTGAATCGCGATCTGCAGGAGACGATCCAGCGCGTGCAGGAGTTGCTCTGGCCATGACGAAGCAGGTCCTGCTCGGCGTCGGCGGCGGCATTGCCGCCTACAAGCTGGCCTTCCTGGCGAGTCGCCTCGTGCAACGTGGGGCGCAAGTGCGGGTCGCGATGACCAGGCCCGCCACCGAATTCGTCGGACCTCTGACCTTCGAAGGCCTGACCGGCCGCAGGGTCATCCTGTCGTCGACGCAGGTCGATCCCGATGGGACGGTGCCGCACCTCGACGCCGCGCGCTGGGCGCAGGTCTACGTGATCGCTCCTTGTACCGCGGACTTGGTGGCGCGGCTCGCGCACGGCGCCGCCGACGACCCCGTGTCGCTGCTGGCGATCACCTGCAGATGTCCGATCCTCGTCTGTCCAGCGATGAACGACGCGATGTGGCTGGCACCCGCGGTGCAGCACAACTGTGCCGACCTCCGCAACCGTGGCGTGCACTTCCTGGGTCCGATCGCAGGGCATCTGGCCGAGGGGTACGAAGCGATCGGGCGCATGGTGGAACCCGAGGCGATCGAAGCGCGCATTGAAGCCCTCTGCGCGAGGGTGTCGTGACGGACGGCGCATTGCGCGCGTTCGAGATCCGCGGCGCTGCCGCCGGAGAAGCGCTCGACTGGTTG
>JAYUCN010000531.1:0-4227 GCA_043740335.1 Planctomycetota bacterium | reverse complement strand
TCGACGGCGGCAACGACCTGCGCCACGCCGCCGGTACGGCGGTCGAGCAGATCCTCCAGCGCGTGCGCGAGGTGCGCGAACACGAGAAGGCGCTGCGGCCGGGTGCGGTGTTCAGCTATTTCGCCGACAGCTCGCACGCCGAAGGCTGCCGGCCGACCGAGCCGCGCCACGTCTTCGACGGCTACAACTCGACGGGCAAGCCCGTGTTCGCCGACTTCGTGACGATGGCGATCGAACGCAAGCATCCCGAGATCGACCGCATGCTCGCCGGCGAAGAGATCGTGCTCACGCGTGTCCTGATGGGCCGCGTGCTGCGCACGCAGCAGCTCGCCGAGTTCGGCGGCAACTCGCCCGTGTTCAAGATCCTCGGCCAGGTCGATGCGGGGTTGTTCCGCGTGCTCGGCGCTGCCGGCAAGTGTGCCTTCAGCTTCCAACTCCTGCGCGGCGCCACGCTCGAAGGCCGCGTGCGGTTGCGCCTGCATCCGGTGGGGGCCGTCGACCCGATGGACCTCGCCGATCCGGCCCTCATGCAGATCCTGAGTCGCTTCCAGCGCCAGCTCGATGCCGAAGCCATGCGGTTGCAGGGCCAATCGTCGCAGGGCGAAGTCGACGAAGAAGCGTTCGTGCTGCCGCTGCTGAACGACCTCGCGCGCCAGCTCCAGAACCGCACGCGCAACGCGGGGCGCCGCACGCAGCACGGTCTCGAACGCAGCGAAGAGGGCCAGCGGCCGACCTCGCGCGCCTATCCTGACGCGGGCGAAGCGAGCGACGCCGCGATCCTCTGGGACCTCGACCAGAACACCGTCGTGGTGCTGGGTGGCAAGGGGCGCGTGCACGTGTTCACACCGCAGGGCAAGCACGTCACGTCGGTCATGATGCAGGGTTCGACGATCGACCGCCGCCGCCACATGGGCCGCTGGCGCCTCGCCGAGCCCGAAGAACGCGGCGAGTTCCGCATCCAGATCAAGCGGTTGATCGCGGCCGGGCAGGACACGACGCAGGAGGAAGTGCCGGCGGCACCGCCAGCGCCACCAGCGGGGATGGCGATGACACTGCCGGCGATGACACCGCCGGCGATGACATTGCCGGCAGTGCCGCCGCCGATGCCAGCAACTTCGGAGCCGAAGTCGCCGCCGACGGGTTGATCGCGAGGGCGCGCATGCGACCGAAGATCGGCATCGTCACCATCAGCGACCGCGCCAGCCAGGGCATCTACGCGGACGCGTCCGGCCCCGCCATCGAAGCCGCCCTGCGCGACTACCTCGCGACCGCGTGCGACTACGAGAAGCGCGTCATCGCCGACGAAATGGACCGCATCACCGCGACCCTGCGCGAACTCGCGGGGCTCGGCTGCTGCCTCGTCTGCACGACGGGTGGCACCGGCCCGGCCGAGCGCGACGTGACCCCCGAAGCCATGCGCGACTGCTGCCACAAGGAACTGCCCGGCTTCGGCGAGCAGATGCGCGCGGCGTCGCTGCGCGCTGGCGTGCCGACCGCGATCCTGTCGCGCCAGACCGCGGCGATCCTCGGACGCACGCTCGTGGTCACGCTGCCGGGCAAGCCGGCGTCGATCCGTGTCTGCCTCGACGCGGTGTTTCCCGCGATTCCCTACTGCATCGACCTGCTCGGCGGTCCGCGCCTCGAAGGCAACACTGCCGTCGTGCAGGTGTTTCGACCGCCAGCGAAGTGACCCAACGACCATGATCCAGCCGCTCACCAAGGAACAGTTTGTCGAACTGCTGCGCCCGTTGGCGAAGGCCCTTGGCGCCGTGGCTGTCGATGCGCCCGACGCCACGGCCCAGGCCGAGCGCGCGGTGCCGTGCACGGGCCCGTTGGTCGCGGCCGTGCGCGACGCCGCGATCGCGAGCATCGGTTCGGGGTGGCTGTTGCCGAAGAGCCAGGGTGGCATCCGCTTCGGCCGCGTCGCCAAGGAGCTCGAGGGCTTCAGCGTCGATGCCGTGCTCATGGATGGGCCGGGGCCGCGCCATCGCCATCCGAACGGCGAGCTCGACCTGTGCTTCACCACCAAAGGCGCGCCGACGTTCGACCACCATCCGGCCGGCTGGGTCGTCTACGGCAAGAATTCGGTGCACGTGCCGACCGTGCGCGCGGGCGAGATGCTGATCCTCTACTTCCTGGCGGGCGGCGCGATCGAGTTCATGGGCTGAGCCGCGCCGCCGGAGGGTGCATCACTTCTTCAGCAGGCCCTTGATGTGGTTGGCGACGGTCTCGATCGTCGTCGTGCGCAGCGCTTCCTCGAGGAAGGGCCGCGCGCTTTCGCCGCCGATTGCATGCAGCGCATCGACGCAGTGCATGAGGAAGAGCGGGTTCTCCTGGTGCAGCGGCGGCTGCTTGTAGAGCTTCTGGATCGGCTCGATCGCAGCGGCGCAGCGCCGTTCGCCGAGCACCTTGATGCACTCTTGGATCGTGACCTGGTCGTGTTCCGCGCGGCCGATCACCATGAGCAGGGTCTCGTCCATCTTCGGGTCGTCGGTGCCCACGTACCACTTGATGAAGTTGTGGAACCCGGTGGTGGCGGCGGCCGCGGGGTCGATCGCGTCACCGCCATAGGGGGCGGCCCGGTCGACGTTGACGCCATGGCTCGATTCCGTGGTCACGATCTGGCGCAGCAGGTTCTGCGCGAGCGGTCGGTCGAGGTCGGTCATCATGCGCGCGGCGTACCAACGCAAGCGTGGTGCCGGCAGGCGCCGACCCAGCAGCACCTCCTTCAGGATCTCCTTCCCGGCTTTGGGATCGACGACGACGGCGGCTTCGAGCAACCACTTCACTTCGTCGAAGTTCTTGTCACCGCTGAGTTCTCCCAGACGGGCCACGATCGGCGCCCAGGCGTCCTGGCCGACCGCGGCGAAGGCGCGCAGGATGGCCTTCATCTCCTTGTCCGCGGCTTTGAAGTCGGGCTCCGCCGTGCGGGCGCTGACCAGGAGTGGGGCATAGGTGCGCAGCTTGGTGAGCAGGGCCTGCGGGCCGAGGCTGCCAGCACTCTGTTCGAGGCGCGTGCGGGTCACCTCGCCGAGGACCTCGTGCAAGATCCCTTCGGTGGTGGTGGTGCGGTCGGTGAGGGCCTTGACCTGGTTGCCCAGCCGCCAGACGGCGACGCCGGCGGCGGCGAGCCCGACGAGGGTGGCGAGCAACAGCGCCGAGAACAGCGGGCGGGGGGCGAAACCGGGTGCGGGCGAACTCATGCACCCGAAACTAGTCGCTGGCAGCAGCCTCGTCACGGCCTGTTCGATCTCGAACAAAGGCCGTGCGAAGTGCCGCAGATGAGGGCCTCGTTCGGGCTCGCTCACGCCGCGGCGCGGCACCGCCCCGCGGCCCCGAGGGTCGGCAACTCCCCACGCTGACGAGGATTCCGGCCTGCGCGACGTTTCGGGCCGGCCCTGCTGCCGCCGGCATGGAAATTGTCGGCGGTCGCCAGCCAACGCCTCGGCGGCCGCCCCCCGTGATCCGCGGTGTGACCAGCGGTGTGACCAGCTCGACCAAGACCAGCCTTGCAGCATCCCATGCAGTATGGTTTCTTTGACCATCCTCGCATCCTGTCCCCCAGCTCCTCCCCATCCGGCGGCCCGTCCCATCCGGCCTAGCAACCCCTCCTTGCGGCAGCCGGCAAGGTTCGACCTCACCCTCTTCGATACGAGGTAGACATGTACGCCAGTCGTTCGCCACGCGGCCCCCAGCACAGCCCACAGCAGAGTCCATTGGGCACTGCACTAGTCGTTGTACTGAGCTTGTTTGCGGGATGCTCGGGCGGCAGCTCCTCGGTCGGCAGTGCGACCTTCTCCGGCTGCGGCGGCGGGACTCCGAAAGACTTCATCTGCCTTCAGAACTGCAACCTCGGTTGCAGTTCGACCGGCTGCGCCCGCACCGACATCGCCCAGAACGAGATCATCGTGCTGCAGTTCAGCAAGGATGTCGATCCGGCGACCGTGTCGACGTCATCGATCCAGTTCCGCACGGCTGGGGGAGATCAGCCGGTCGGCGAGCTGTTCGTGAACGGCAATCAGGTCGAGTTCGTGCCGACCTTGCGCATCTCGGGCGGGCAGACCTTCTTCGGGTTCAGCGCGGGGGAGACCTACACGATGACGATCCCCGGCGGCGAGAAGCAGCCGGCGGTCGTGCGCAGCACTTCGGGCAATCCGTTCGAGAAGACGTTGACGTGCAGGCTCGCGTCGACGCGCGGCATCGTCGACCTGAACGGCGTGGCGCCGC
>JAYUCN010000530.1:0-4228 GCA_043740335.1 Planctomycetota bacterium | reverse complement strand
AACTGCGTGCGACTCTGCGAGGAATGAAGGGCGAAGGAGTCTAGGGGCCTGCCAGGTCGCGTCAAGGCACATCTGGCTCGTGGCTTGGCACCAGAATGCCTGGCCAAGGCAGCGTTGGCAGGGGTGTCTCGCACGCAGGCCCCTTCCCCTGCGAGGCGGCCCGGGTACACTCCCGACCTTCCGCCCGTCCTTCACTGCGAGCCTCGCGGACTCGCATCCGGCGGCACTTCCGCACCGTTGCCTTGTCGTTCGAGCACCCCGTGGAGAGTCCGAAGCTTCCTCCCCCCCCCATCCCCGGCGCCCCCGTACGAGCCGTCACTGCTCGCATGGCCAGCGGCCCACATCCGGAAGCCCCACCGAAGGCTGCGACCAGCGTCGTGCTGGTCATGAACCACAACCGCGACGAGCTCGGTGAACTCACCGCGGCGCTGGCCCGCAGCGGCTACGAGGTGCACGTCGGGGAATCATTGGCGCAGAGCCACCGCATGGTCGGCCAGACCCGCCCGGACCTCGTGGTGCTGAACCCGCTCGTGCTGTGCCAGGACGGCGTCGAACTCGAACTGCTCGAAGGACTCCAGCGCGAGGACGACCCGGTGCCCGTCATCCTGCTCGTCGACGACCTGCAGGCGCTGGCCGACGCGCGCCAGATGCGGATCCCGTTCCGCGACTTCGTGCTCAAGCCCTGTTCGCCGGCCGAGTGCGTGCACCGCGTCGAGATGGCACTTGCTACGCGCACGCGGATCCGCGGCCTGCACGTGCGGGCGCGCCAGCTCGAGAGCCAGGTCAGCATCGACTTCAAGACCGGACTCACGTCCGAGTTCCACATGAAGCGCATCCTCGGCCTCGAGTGGAAGCGGGCGCAGCGCCACCAGAACCCGCTCTCGCTGATGCTCGTCGACGTCGACAACTTCAAAGGCGTCAACGACTCGACCGAGTACGCGTTCGGCGACGAGGTGCTGCGCCGCGTCGCCGACGCGCTGAAGGGCAACGTGCGCGAAACGGACTTCGCCGCGCGCTTCGGCGGCGACGAGTTCTGCGTGCTGCTGCCGCAGACGAGCCCGGCCGAGGCCGTGCAGACGGCGCTGCGCATCCGCCAACGCATCGCCGGCATGGTCGTGCAGAGCGGCAGCTACCAGCGCCAGGTCACGGTGTCGATCGGTGTCGACAGCTACGACGGCCGCGCCGCGAGCAGCGTCGACCATCTGCGCCGCAACGCGAACCGGGCCCTGCAGGAAGCGAAGCGGCGCGGCAAGAACCAGGTCTGGCTGTACTCGGGCGCGGAAGCCGACAGCAGCCCCGCGGCTACGTGACCGCCGGCAGCACGATGTGCACGGCAAATCCCTCACCCGGCCGCGAGTCCACGGTCATCTCGCCGCCGTGGTTCTGCACGATCGCGTAGCTGATGAACATCCCGAGCCCGCTCGCATCGGGGCGGTCCTTCTTGCTGAAGAACGGATCGAACACGCGCGCGAGATCCTGCGACTCCATGCCCGGCCCGTCGTCGTCGACGTGCAGGTGGACCTTGCCGGCCTCTGCGCGCGCGCGCACCGTGATGCGGCCACCTCGCCTGCCCGCCAACGCATCGAGCGAATTGAGCAGCAGGTTCAGCATGACCTGCTGGAGCTCGTGTGCATCGCCGTGCACGGCCGGCAGGTCCTCGTCGATGTCGACCTCGAGCGACACGTTCTGCGTCTGCAACCGGTGTTCGACGAGGGCGCGCGCGCCGTCGACCGCCGTGCCCACCGCGAACCGGCCCGCCGTGACGTGGCGCGGTGAGAAGTCGAGCAGGCGACGCGCCGTGCGGCCGATGCGCTGCAGGCCATCCTGCACGAGCTCCAGGTAGACACGCTGCTTGTCGAGGAGGCCAGGCGCCTGCAGCAACCGGTTGACGGCGTTCTGCATGCCGCCGATCGGGTTGTTGATCTCGTGCGCGACCCCGGCAGCCAGCGTGCCGATGCTGGCCAGGCGTGCACTGACCACGAGCGCCCGTTCCTTCTCCTTGGTCTGCTCGACGGCAGTACGAACCGCCTGTTCGAGGGTCTTGGTGTGGTCCTCGACCTGCGCCGCCATGCGATTGAACGTGCTCACGAGCGGGGCGAGCTCGGGCACGCCCTGGCCTTCGGGCAGGCGCACGTCGTAGTGTCCCCTGGTCACGGCCGCCGCGGCGTCCCCCAGTGCCTGCAGCGGCCGCCCGATCGTGCGCCGCACCGCCCAGAACAGCACGACCCCGAACAGCACCGTCCCGGCCGTGACGCCGAAGATGGAAGTCCACAGCGGCAGCGAGGTCGGCAGCGACGGCGTGAACCTGGGCTTGAACCACAGGTAGCCGACCACGGCATCACCCTGGCGCAGCGCACGGCAGTAGCCATCGGCAACTGGCAGGATCCCATCGACCCCGCGCGCTTCGACGATGCCAGCCACGATGACCGCCTGCGGAAACAGATCGGGGTCGCGATGCACGGCGCCGTGCGGGTTCAAGTAGACGCCGTCGTAGGGCGGCCGGCCACTCGTGACGATGACGTCGTCGTAGAGTTCGCGCGTCGACCGCTGCTGCAGCAGCCGGCGCACCTGCCGCTTGTCCGCGGCCGCATCGTGCAGGGCCTTGGGCGAGTAGATGCGTTCGAGTTCGGTGAACGGCGCCTGCACCCCGGCCACCAGCTCTTGCCTGGCGTCAGAAAGCCAGCTCCCTTGCGCCAGGTGCACCACGACCTGCACCGTGCCGACCGTCACCGCGTTGATGAGCAACGCGAGCAGCAGGATGCGCCAGGCCAGGGACACGTCACCCCCTCTTGCTCATCTGCTGCATCATCGTCAGCAACGGCATGAACAGGGCGAAGACGATGAAGCCGACCGCCACCGCCATGACGACCAGCAGGATCGGTTCGATGAGCTTGAAGGTCGTCTCGACCGTGCGATCGACCTCGGTCTCGTAGCGATCCGCGACCTTGGCGAGCATGCGGTCGAGTTCGCCCGTCTGTTCGCCGACGTCGACCATGTTGACGACGATGTCGTCGAACATGCCGCTCTCGCCCATCGGCACGGCGAAGCCGGCACCCTCGCGGATCGACGCCTGCACGTCGCTGACCGCCGCCTTCATGTGCACGTTGTTGGTCGACGCGGCCAGGATGTCGAGCGCTTCCAGGTGCGGCACGCCGCTCTGGATCAGCGTGCCGAACGTGCGCGCAAAGCGCGCCACGAGGCTCTTGTGGATGAGCTTGCCGAACAGCGGCACGCGCAGTGCTCGACGGTGCATGAAGCTGCGGTAGGCGAACACCTTCGCCATCAGCAACCGGTTCAGCGAGATCAGCAGCACGATGGCGAGCAGGTAGCACCACCACCACGCCTTCATGTGGTCACCGATGTCCATGACGAGCTGCGTCGTCCAGTGCAGCGCCCCCTTGCCGATGGTCTCGAACACCGACTTGAACTTCGGGATCACGAACGCGAACACGAGCATGAGCACGAGCACGGCCACGGTCAGGATCGCGATCGGGTAGGCGAGCGCGCCCTTGACGCGCGCCTTGATCGACTCGCTCGTGGTGAGAAAACCGCTCAGTCGATGCAGGATCTCCTCCTGCACGCCGCCGGCCTCGCCCGCGCGCACCATGTTGGTGTAGAGCGGATCGAACACCAAGGAGTGTTTGGTCATGGCCTCCGACAGCGCGGTGCCGCCCTCGACGTCCTCGACGAGAGTGCCGGCGATGCGCTTCATCGCGCCTTGCGGCAGCTGGCCTTCGAGGATGCGCAGGCTCTTGGTGATCGGGATGCCGGCGTTCAGGAGTACCGCGAGCTGGCTCGTGAACTCGGCCAGCACGCGCGGGGTGACGCGATTGCGACCGAACGAGAACAGGGAGCTCTTCTGGCCGCCGCCACCGCCGCTGGTCGGGACAAGGGCCGCGGTCTGTTTCGGGGCAGGGAGTTTGCGCTGCAGCTTCTTTGGCATCGGAATCGCGAGGGGCCAGCAGCATCGTTGCGCATGGCGGGCGTTCGGGCAACGGGCGGGTTGGGTCGCGGCCTCCGCTGCCGTGTTTTCCGCGCCGCCAGGTCCGGCGTGGACTTCAAGTGGACGACGTTCAGGCTCTTCGAGCTGGCTGGCTGCAGAACGCTGGCAGCACCGCGCGCGAACGGGGGCACCGGGTCGTTATCGTTCTTCGTGTGACAGGGGTCGGCTACTTCTTCCACGCGACCGACCAGGGTGTGCTGGTCTCAGGGAGCAGGCGGAGTCTGC
>JAYUCN010000529.1:0-4238 GCA_043740335.1 Planctomycetota bacterium | reverse complement strand
AGCGGGAGTGGCCGCCGGCACCTCGGCAGCGGTCACGATGCGCGCCGCGGTGCCCAGCCGGTGCAGGCTGATTGCGCAGAATTCGGTCCACTCGCGGGCGCGGGGCTGGTCGTTCGGCAGGACGAGCCACACCGGTTCGGCACCCTCCACATCGGCTGGCCAGCCGAGGCCGAGCTGCGTGCGCACGAGGTCGACGAGCGCGTTCGGGCCAGCGGCCAGTTCGACGACGTTCGTCTTCGTGCCGACCTTTTTGAAGTCGGCGGCGACCGTGTCGAGCCGCGCCTTGCCGACGCTGCGCGCAACGATCTGGAGCGAACGCGCCACGGGCTTCTGGTCAGGCAGTGCCTCCATCGACAGCCGCGTGAGGTCGTTCGGGTCGAGCGCGATCAGGTCGACGTCGAGCCATTCGCCGTAGAGCGCGGTCCACAGCACACAGGCGCCACCGTCACCGGCGCCGGCCACGACAACGCGGCGGCCGTCGACGGGAAAACGCCGCGTCACGTACTCGACGATGCGCGCGAGGCCGTGCTGCATGCGGCCATAGTCGGCGCGGAAGCCGTCGCCGGACACGTAGCGCCCACCGAGGGCGAGGTCGTCCTGCACCTCCGGGAACGGTGGTTCGATCACGGCCACCGCGGCCGCATCACCGAGCGCCAACCGCCACCAGGCGAACGCATCGTCGGCGCGCGTGCTGCGTTCGGGCAGCCAGACCAACAGCGGCAGGGCCTCGCCGTGGGCGGGCACAAAGAGCCGGTAGCGCAACTCCGCCGGCACCTCGACCGCGTAGGTGCCTTCGTCGAGGTCGCGCGCCAGCGATTCGGTGTAGATCAGGAAGTCGGCTTGCTCGGCCTCGCGTTCGGGTCGCGTCACGTGCAGTGCCGCGGTCGGCGCGATCGACACCACGGCGAACCGGCTGTCCTGGCTGCGCCGCAGGAATTGCGCGACGGTGCCGTCGCGATACGCGACATGGAAGCCGCCCGCCACGTGCAGCACGACCGCATCGGGATGAGCTGCGCATGCCTTCGCGACGCTGTCGCCCATCGCGTTGTCCCACAGGTTCTGGCCGTCGTAGAGCCGTTCCTCGGGTGTGCCGCTGCCGCCGCCGCCCATGTGGCCGCGCACGGCCCGCTCGACACGTTCCCAGTAGGCTGCACTCGCGGGGAAGATCTCGTCAGGCATCAGCGCGCGCTGTTCGGGCGACAGCGCTTCGACGGCCTCCTTGCCGCCCTGCGCGAGACGTCGCCGCAGCGAGCCGGGGAAGTTCGCGGCGATCACGGGGATGGCTGCCGCCTTCGCAGCTTCGACGAGTGGCCGGTAGGCGGTGCGGTAGTTCTCCCACGGCCGCGCCCGCGCGAGGAACGTCGCCTCGTCGCCTCGCCCGGCCAGGTAGTCGTCGAGCACCGGCTGCACGTCCCGTTCGAACATCTCCATCGACAGCACGACCTTGCCGGGCCTGCGCGCGAGCAGTTCCTGCAGCACGTGCAGTTCGACGCGGTGGGTCGTGTCGTCGACGTGGGTCTCACCGAGGAAGACGACGTCGAGTTTCGCGAGCCGGTCGAGCAGTGCGTTCCAGCCGATCCGCGTGCCCGCGGCGGTGTCGTAGACGAGCGTCGCGTCGTCGAGTGCGGGCAGCGGGCGCGGCGACTGGGCGTCGGCGAACGAGGTGGGCAGGAGAAGGGAGAGCAGAAGCAGGCGGAGGTTCATCGCCGGTGCATGACACGGGGTGCGGCGTGGCTGCGCAATGGGCCGCGGTGGGGCTGCTGGCATCTTCGTCCCTGCCGTCGAAGTCGGCGCGAGCCGGGGGGTTCGTTAGGATGTGCCCGCTGTGAAGCACTCATCTGCCCTCGCATCCGTCCTGCTGCTCGCCGTTGTTTCGGCGCCGGTTGGCGCGCAGGATGCCGCGGAGATCACGCTGCCGCCGGCCAGCGTCGTGCCCGGCCGGTTTCGTGCGGTCCTGCCTGCCGACCATCCTGACCTGCGGCCCAAGGTGCGGGGCCTGGAACGCGGCAAGGTGCGTCTCGAGGTGGGCGAACAACTGCACCTCTGGATGGATGGCAACGCGGACAAGTTTCCGGCGGACTTTCCGCAACAGCTACGGGACTGGCCTTCGGTTCCGGCTCCTTCCTTCGGCGCGACCTGCTGCAGAAGGTCGTGGCGCTCCAGCAACTGCGTCACCTCAACCTCGACGGTTGCGTCGAACTCGACGACGCGGTGGTGCTCGCCGTCGGCAAGCTGGCCGACCTGGAATCGCTGAACGTCGGCAACAACTTCCATCTCGCGGACACGACCTTCAAGGCCCTCGCGTCGTTGACGCCGGCCTCGTCGCGATGCACCGGCTCGTGCTCAACGCCACCGCAGTCGCCGATGCGGGACTCGCGCGCCTCGAGGCAATGGCCGCATTGAGCGAACTCTCGTTGGACAACTGCACGGGCGTCACCGGCAGGGGTCTGGTCCATCTGCAGGGCATCGCGACGCTTCGCACGCTGCGCCTGCAAGGCACGGGGATCGATGACGAGGCCGTTCCGGCGCTCACTGCACTGAAGGGCCTCGAGCGGCTCTACGCGGGCAAGACCAGGCTGTCCGTCGCCGCGGTCGCCGCGCTGCAGAAGGCGCTGCCGAAACTGAAGGTCTCGATCAAGTAGCTCGCTTGCGTCGTGCGCTGGGCGCCGCTCGATCCTTCGTTCAGTGCGCCTTCTTCGGCACCTGGAAGATGTGCACGGCCATGCTGTGCACACTCTCCGCCGCTTCCATGATCGCTTCGGGTAGTGTCGGGTGCGCGTGGATCGTCGACGCGAGGTCGGACACCGTTGCCCCCATCTCGATCGCGAGCGCCGCTTCGGCCACCAGCTCCGTCACCTCGGGACCGATCATGTGCACGCCGAGCAGCTTGTCGGTCTTGCTGTCGCCTATGACCTTGACCCAACCCTCGGTCTCGTTGAGCGACATCGCGCGGCCCGACGCGCCGAACGGGAACTTGCCCTCGACGGGATCGAAGCCGGCCTTCTTCGCTTCCTCGACCGTCAGACCGACCGACGCGATCTCGGGATCCGTGAAGATGACCGCCGGGATGCACGCCGGGTCGTAGGCGGCGCCTTTGTCGCCGGCGATCGCGGCGGCGGCGACGAGGCCTTCATGCGAACCCTTGTGCGCGAGCATCGGCTGGCCCGTGACGTCGCCGATCGCGTAGATGCCGGCCACGTTGGTCATGCGGCGGTGATCGACGGGCACGAAGCCGCGCTCGTCGACCTTGACGCCGAGGCCCTCGAGGCCGAGGCCCTTGCCGTTCGGCTTGCGACCAACGCACGACAGCACGACGTCGCATTCGAACGTGTGCGCCTTGCCGTCGACTTCGGCCGTGACCTCGAGGCCGGTCTTCGTCTTCTTGAACCCCGTCGCCTTGGTCTTCAGATGGACCTCGATCTTCTTCTTCTTGAGCGAACGGCCCATCTCCTTGCTTAGCTCCTCCTCCATGCCGGGCAGCACGCGGTCCAGGAACTCGAGCACGCGGATCTCGGTGCCGAGCTTGTGGTAGACGAGGCCGAGCTCGAGGCCGATGTAGCCGCCGCCGATCACGATCATGCGCTTCGGCAACTTCTTCGGCGCGAGCGCGTGCGTCGACGACCAGACGTTCTCGCCATCGAACGCAAAACCCGGGATCTCGATCGGCGAGCTGCCGACGGCGATCACGAGGTTCTTTGCTTCGAGCGTCTGCTTGCCATCCTTGCTCGTGACTTCGACCTTGCCCCTCGCAATCACCCTGGCGTCGCCCATGAAAACATCGACCTTGTGGTTCTTGAGCAGGCCGCCGACGCCCGAAGTCAGCTTGTTGACGATGCCGGCCTTCCACGCGACGAGCGCGCCCACGTCGAGGCCCTCGAACTTCGCCTTGATGCCCATGAGGTCCGCGTGCTGGATCTTGTCGACGAGCTTCGCCGCGGCGATCAGCGCCTTGCTCGGAATGCAGCCGACGTTGAGGCAGACGCCGCCGAGGTTCTCCTTCTCGACGATGGCGGCCTTCAGGCCGAGTTGGGCGCAGCGGATCGCGCAGACGTAGCCGGCGGGGCCGGCACCGATCACGAGGACGTCGTAGGTCATGGGGGGGGACTCCCCACCCTTTTGCAAGAGCAGAAAGTAGTTCACGGGAGCATACCCGCGAAGCTGGTCAGGCGGCCGCAGTCGGCTGGGGTTCTCGGTAGTCGGTCTGGGTGCGCAACATGACACACAAGACGTTAAGCAAC
>JAYUCN010000528.1:0-4240 GCA_043740335.1 Planctomycetota bacterium | reverse complement strand
CATGCGGGCAATCCCATGTCCACCTCGGTGGCAGACAAGCGTGGCGACCAAGGACCAGTGACCGTCAACGTGTCGTCAACGATCGATCACTGGAGACGGTGATCGCTGCATCCTCCATGGTAGAGCCGGACGTGCAGCAGTCGAGTAGCCGCATGGCGAAGCAGCAGCGCGCCCGACCACCTGGACCTTCTCCTGCGCTGGCCCGTGCGGCGCGATCCGTGGCCGAGTTGTTCGGGAATGTCTGAGAATCCGGCCCCAGCCAAGTAGTTGTTGTCGATCGCGCGGGCAGACGTTCGTCTTTGGGGTACCCGCACCCCGCGGGCCCCAATCGCCATGAAACTCCGCTCCCTGTTCGTCCTCCTCCTCCTCGCCACCACCACCCCGCTGTTCGCCCAGGACGGGCAGGACATGCCCAAGCCAGGCGCCGAACACCAGCGCCTCGCCGCCAAGGCCGGCACCTGGGACGCCACCATCGAGATGATGGGTTCACCGACCAAGTCGACCGGCGTCAGCACCGTCACCGTCGCGTGCGGCGGCTTCTGGGTGGTCGACGACTTCAAGGCCGACATGGGCGGCATGCCGTTCCACGGCCACGGCGCCACCGGCTACGACCCGGCGAAGCGCAAGTACGTCGGCACCTGGATCGACTCGATGACGCCGTCGCTGATGACGCTCGAGGGCAGCATGGACAAGGACGGCAAGGTGCTGACGATGAGCGGCATGGCGCCGGGCATGGACGGCAAGCCGGTCATGCACCGCATGGTCACGACCCAGGTCGACGCGAACACGCAGACGTTCGAGATGTTCGTGCCCGGCGCGGACGGCAAGGACATGAAGGTGATGACGATCACCTACAAGAAGCGCGCGGAGAAGGGCACGAAGTAGCCGCATCAAGCGGCGGGCCTCCTGCCGCGCTTTCAGTAGCCGAGCGTCGTGCGCACGATATTGCTCGCGGCGACTCCCGGCAGCACCGGACAGCCGACATAGTTCACACCGAACGTCACGAACTGGAAATCGAGCCGGAAGCCGACGAGCGACGCATTGCCGGGCACCACCAACGAGCTCGTCGCGGTACCCGCCGTGTTCGCCACGAACGTCGTCGTCACCGCCTGGATCACGCTGCAGACGCCGCACGTGAGCAGCGGGGCCGGCACGCCGAGCAGCAGGAACGGCACCGACAGCGATTGCGCGCCGTAGAGTTCGAACGCGAACGCCGTGTTGCCGAGTGCGAACGGCCCTGGCGTCACGGCGAGTCCGCCCGGTCCGCAGCCACCGCCGAGGTCTGTGATCGTGCCGCCGGCACCCATCGCCTCGACGACCTGCAGGCCGACGTTGCTGTCGAACGTGGTCACGTTCTGGTCGGCGAAGACGACGAGCCCGTCGTCGGCGCTCGTGCCCGGATTGCCGTCGCGGCGACCGATGATGCGCGGCGTGTGCTCGTAGCGGTAGGAGTTGCCTGGCGTCAGATCGAGGCGCAGTTCATCGCCGATCGGCGTGCCGTTCGCGGCGAGCGCCTTGAAGTACACATCGTCGAAGTACGTGGCTCCGGGCGCCTGCCCGGCGAACGTGAGACCGAACTTGTCGCCGAGCAACGCGACGTCGGCGCCGAAGTCGAGGTCGTTCGGATACGCGACGAGGTCGATCACGGGGCCCTGGCTCGTGATGCCGGATGCCCCGATCGTGAGCAGGCGGCCGCGGATGTCGCTCGCCGACGGATTGGCGATCTCCTGTTCTTCCCAGGCGACGAGGAACTTGAAGCCGTCGCCGTCGACCGCGGGCCAGCCGCAGTTCTGCGGCGTGTTGCGCACCCAGACGCCCGGGCCGATGAAGTTCATGTCGTTGTCGACGACCTGCGCGCGCACGTGGCCGGGCAACCCCGGCGTGCGATCGACCCACGTGACGAGGTGCACACCGGGATTGCCGCCCTGCTTGCTGAAGGCCGGCTCCGTCGCGTTGCCGCCCGCGATGAGCACGAGCGGTGTGGCGCTCGGTTGCAGGTTCTGGTCGATCGCGAGCGTGCAGCCAATGAGGCCGTAGGCGTCGTCGATCCACGCGACGAGGCAGTCGTCGTCGAAGACGGTGGCCTCGCTGCTCACGATCGGCATCGACACGGCGGCCGGGCCGTAAAGCGTGAACACGTTCGTGGCCTGCGCCTGGCTCGGCTCGAACGCGAGGCCCGAGATCGAGGACGTGGTGCCGGCGTAGTTGACCCAGATCATCACGAACAGGCCGGTGCCGCCGATGTAGCCGACGCGCACGCTGTCCTCGTCGCCCGGTTGGTTGACGGCGAAGGCGTAACCGAACCCGAGCGTGTCGGCGAGAAACACGCTGCCGACGACGCCCGTGGTGCCGCCGCCGAAGAACTGGGTCCAGACCACGCAGTACGTGTTCGTGAACGCGTCGTAGGCGACATCGGGGAAGTCGCAGTCGGCGCCGGCCAGCGCCTCGACGGCGGTGCCGATCAGCGGGTCGAGTGTGAGCGGGTAGATCGCGCGATCGACGAACCACGCGGGCAGCGACAGTTCGAGGCCACCGTCGACGTGGTGCGCCGTGCCGGCACAGCGCTGGCCGGTCGCGTCGATGCCGATCACTTCGCCGAGCGTGACGCCGCCGCCGGCGGGTGACAGCCAGGCCAGGCGTCTGTCGCGAACGGGCACGAGTGCCGTGGTGATGTCGATGCGCACGACGAGGTCACCCGAGCCGGGCGGCGGCGTCGCGAACACGAAGCTCTGCTCCAGACCCTCGGGGTGCGTTTCGTAGTGCTCGACGACCCCGGGCCAGCGGTAGGTGACGGTGCGGCGGTCGTTGGTGCGTTCGGGCAACAGCCCATTTGTCGTGAGCACCGTGTCGTCGCCGCGGCGCAGCGAGGCGAAGTGGAGATGGAAGGGCTCCGCGCGCGGTGCCCGCTTGCCGAGAGCAGGCAGGTACTCGACGCCGGTCGGCCCGAACGTGCCCCGGTAGCGACGCGCCGTGCCGAGCAGGGCACCGTTGTTCTGCATGACCCCCGCGAACTCGCTCGCCGACAGGGCCGGGGGCGCGACACGGCTGCCGCGCGCAGAGGTGCCGTCCTGACCCCGCAAGCTCGTGCTGAGGCATGGCAGCAGGCTGGCGACGAACGGCAGGGCGCGGATCCAGGCGGAGGCGGACATGGTGTGCGACCAGAACCCTACCCCACGTTGGCGGGGCTGCCCGGCGTGCCGCATGAGGGCTCGGGCAATCGTCGATGCGAAGGTGTTGGCGCCGCGCCTCGAAGACACCACAAGGGCTCGCCCTTCGTGCCCGCGGGACCGGCGAGTAGGCTTTGCGCCCGGTGCGCATCACGTTCGTCGTCCACCAGTTTCCGCCGCGTTACTTCACCGGCACCGAGCAGTACGCGCTTGCGGTCGGTTGCGAGCTGCAGCGACGCGGGCATGACGTCGACGTGTTCGCGCTCGACCCCGCGTTCGGCGAGGCGACCGGACCGTGGCGCGAATCGCACGAGACCGTGCAGGGCCTGCCCGTGCGGCGCGTGAACTTCTGGATGAACCTCGGGCGCGACTGGCAGCGCATGGAGTACCGCCATCCCTACATGGCCGAAGTGTTCGGTGCCCACCTGCGCGCGCGCGATACCGAAGTTGTGCACAGCTTCCACCTGCGCCACGTCGGCGCCGACCTCATCGACGCCGTCAAGGCGCAGGGCCGCGGCCTGTGCGTCTCGCTCATGGACTTCTGGTTCCTGTGCCCGCGCACGATCCTCATGCGCAGCGACGGCACACAGTGTGCCGGTCCACCCGATGGCGGCCGTGGTTGCCTGCCGTGCCACGCGCCCGAGCTCGCGAAGGCGCTGGCGGAACATCAAGCCGCCGAGGAGATCGTCGCCCTGCACACGAGCTCGCGCGGCGTGTCGAAGCCGGGCTGGGACCTGCGCAGCCGCGTGGCGACGCTCTACGAACGGCCGGCCTACCTGCGCGAACGCCTGCTCGCGGCCGACGCGATCGTCGCGCCGACGCCGTTCCTGCGCGACGTCTTCGTGCAGAACGGCTACCCCGAGCATCGCATCGCTTGCCACGGCTACGGCATCGACGCCGCCGGACTGGCCGCGGGTGCGGCTGCCGCGCGTGCGCCGGGTCGGGCGCTGACGTTCGGCTTCCTCGGCTCCTTTGTGCCGCACAAGGCGCCGCACGTGCTGGTCGAGGCGATGGCCACCGTGCGCGGCGAGTGCCGCGTGCTGCTGCGCGGTCGCACCGCCGACTTTCCCGAC
>JAYUCN010000527.1:0-4242 GCA_043740335.1 Planctomycetota bacterium | reverse complement strand
CCTTCGCGGCGGCCGATCATCACCGGCCCCTGGTCGAACCGGTACTCCTGGCCCGCCCCCGCCTCACCCTCGCGCTGAACGACGAGGCGGAAGCCCTGCTTCTTCGCCACCGGCAGGCCGCCGGCATGGGTCGTCTCGGGACTCGACGTCGACTTCACGTCCGCGCGCAGCTGTTCCTGCAGCTCGGTGCAAGCGGTCGTGATGGCGGTGTCGCGCTCCTGCCCGCGGAACATGTCGATCTGGAGCCGTCGACGCGCCGTCTCGAGATCCGCGCAGACTTTCTTCAGCAGGACCGGCGACGACTCCGTGTGACTCTGGCTGTAGCTGAAACCCGGCACTTGCGTCGTCAGGCGGAACCCGATCGAGAGCAGGCTCTGCCAGACACCCGCAGCGATGGCCGGAGCGGCAGCCGCCGTGTTCGCCGTGTAAAGCTCGCGTGCCTGCCGCCGGCACAGCACGTTCGCCGCCTCGAATCGCGCACGCACGTCCTTGCCTGCCATGATCTGCTGCACGCGGCCGGCCACCGATCGTTCGTCCGTGAGGACTCCAGACGGCTCGTCCTCGAGGCGCCGCAGGCACTTGCCGACCGCCTCGGCGACCTCGTCCATGCCTTGATTGTCGTTCACGAGCAAGGTGCGGAACAGCAGCATGCCGAGACCGTAGTGGTCCACCGACGGACCGAAGCGGCGGCAGAACGAGAGACGCGCTTCGAGCGTCTGGCCGCCGAAGGCAAGGCACGGGTGGCCCGGCTCCAGCTGCACCGACGCGAGGAGGCCGCGCGGCCGGATCTCGTCGATCTGTGCCCACAGCGTGGCACCGCCGGCCGGCTGCACGCACACGACATCGCCGACGTGAAGGTGCTTCTGCTTGGAGACCCCCTGGGTCTCGAACACGAGCTGCTGCGTGCCGTCGGCCCCCGCCGCGACCCGACAAGCCAGCGGCACCGACACGCCTTGGCCATCACGAACCTGCAGGGACGGCGCCAGGTACGGCCGCATGCGCAGATCCTCGCGCATCTCGATCCCCGGTTCGAACAGGTCCGGCACGGGCCCTGCGACCGGCATCGATGCCTCGGGCAGCACGACGCGCATCGGGCTGCCGAGGTCCAGCAGTTCGACATGGAAGCACCATCGCACCGGCGTGCCGGCTCCCGACCTGCCGAGCTTCGCCATGAAGTTCGCGGGTGCCACCGCGAAGTGCGGCCGACCCGACGCATGCACGGCGCGCAGCCCTTCACAGACCTCGAGCAACGCCGCCACCTTCTGATCGAGCACCTCGCATGGAAACCGTATCGGGTCCTCCCCGAACAGCCATTGCCCTGGCCCGCCCAACGCTGCCGTGCGTTCGCGCAGCAGTTCCTGGCCAGCTGACGTGGGACGCGCGCCGACCACTTCCTGGAACGAGGCCCCACCGAGCAGGTCGCACAGTTCGTCGTAGTCGAAGTCCAGCAGCTCGAGCGCCATGGCGCGGAAGTCGTAGTACGACACCGCGTGCAGCTCCTGCTCGGCGGGAATCGGCGCCTCGGCCCCGGCCCTCGGCTGGCCGGGGCGCGGATAGCAGGTACTGCGATGATCGCACGAGAGACACGGCAGGAACGGGGCAGCCCTGATCACCGCCGCATCGTCGGCGGCGCCGTGCACGAGTCGCGACCAGTCGGCAAACATCTGGCTGCCCGTGCGCACCACGACCCCGCTGCGCGGTCGCTCGCTGTTCTGGCCGCGCGTGCGATAGAACGTGTGAGACGCGCGCGCGGTGTCGCCGCAGTGCAGGTAGCGCCACGCGTCCTGCGACCAGGGCAGGAGGCCACACGCGGCGAGAAACTCGTCGTCGCGACACACGGACAACACGGCCCCCGTGTCGGCGCAGACCGGATGGAAGTACCGATCGACCTTCTTGCAGTACACGATGGGCAGCGAATCGAGCAGGCCGTCCGGTACCGCGACCTGCCCGACCACGTGTGGAGAACGCACGCGCCGCAGATCGTCGATCTCGCGCTGCCAGAGGTCGTCGACATCCTTGTTGGTGAGCGGCTTTCGTTGCGACTGCGACAGCCAGGAGTTGCCGTCGGTCTGCATCTTGAGCGCGAACCGCAGCACCGGCGGCCCCGCGGCCGCGACCAGCTCGGCGAGCAGGACGCGCGAGAAGCGGCCCTCGTGCAACACGACGAACGGCCCGCCGCCGCCCGACGTGCGCACCAGTTGGATGCGGAGGCCACCTTGGCACGAGCCCAGGACCGGCGCGGACGCCGCAGGTCCGAGGGGATGGGAACCGTCGCGGCCCGGCATCACCGCATGAGACGGAAGGGCCGGGACGATGTCAACGCTCGCCGCCGGGCGCGCCGATCGCACGACCGAACGCCGCCTTGCCGCCCACCACCGGCAGCTCGATCGAAGTGCCGTCCAGGTCGATCGTGAGTTCGGTGCCGGCCGCGGGCCACAGCGTGAAGTCGCGGTCGCTCGCGAAGATCATGAGGCCGATGCGTTCGCCCTTGCTGATGATCTGGTCGTCGGGCTGGAGGTCGAACGTCATCTCGTAGAACGTGCCCGGTACGAGCGGCTCGCCCAGGCGCAGCGAAGCATGGTTCTGCGGATCGGCCCAACCGCGCGTGATCAGGTTGTCCGTGAAGCGGCGGGTCTTCTCGGTCCACGGCAGCGACACGAGCCAGACCGACAGGTTCGTGGCCGGCTTGCTCGCCGCGAGTTGGATGGTGAAGTGCGCGGTGCCGGACAGATGGACCGGCTCCTGCAGCTCCGGCGTCGCATACAGGAGGCGATGCGGCGACTGCTCGGCCATCGCGAGTTCTGCGCCGGACACGGCCACGTCGTCGACCAGACTCTCGGTCTTCTGGCCGGGCTTCGCCGCGAGGCCCAACGCGCCCACCGCGGCACCACCCGCGTGCAGGTGCAGGCGCACGGGCAAGGCGTCCGGATTGGGGTAGTCGGCGTACGGCGTCGGCTCATTCATGCGGTCGCCCTCGCGCACGATCCATGCGCGCGGATCCTTCTCGACACCGTTGTCGACGCCGTGCAGGAACCGCGTGAACCAGCGGTTCATGAGCTTCGGCGGCGGCGGTCCTCCGTGTGTGCCTTGATGGAAGTAGGCCATGCACGGTACGCCCTTCTGTTTCAGTGCCGCATAGACGCGCACGCTGTGCTCGGGCATCACGTTCCAGTCGTTGAAGCCGTGGGCCATGAGCGTCGCGGCCTTCATCGCTTCAAGGTGCTCGACATAGTCGCGTCCGGCCCAGAAGTCGTTGAAGTCGCCGTGCACACGATCGAAGCCCTTCTTCAGCTCGCCGTCGCGCACGTGCGTGGTGCACCACTCGCGCCGCTCGGGATTGCCGCTGTTGATGAAGTCGTAGAGGACGTCGACATCTTCACCGAGATAGCCGCCCGGGTGCCGGACCAGGCCGTTGGAACGGTAGTAGTGGTAGTACGACGTGTTCGGCGAGATCGGGATGATCGCTTCGAGGCCTTCGACACCCGTCGTCGCCGCCGCAATCGGCAGCGTGCCGTTGTACGACGTGCCCGTCATGCCGACCTTGCCCGTCGACCAATAGGCCTCCACGGTTTCGCCGCCCTTCTGCTTGGTGAAACCCTTGGCGCGCCGGTTCAACCAATCGATCACCGCCTTCGGCCCGAGCGATTCATTCGGACCGCCCACGCTGGGACAGCCCTGCGACTGACCGGTGCCCGGCGACTCGGAGTGCACGACGGCGAAGCCCCGCGGTACCCAATCGTTGACCAGCGATTCAGAGATGCGCGGACTGTTGCGTCGGAAGGAGATTTCTGGCGGATGTTCACGCGGGTTCGGCTTCCCGTGTACTTCCTGATGGGGATCCCAGAAGTACTTGGAATCGGTGGATGCGGTCCCGCTGTAGTAGGGGCTCGTCTCGTAGACGACCGGCACCTTCAAACCTTCGCTCTCGGTCTGGGCCGGACGCGTGACGTCGACGTGCAGGCGGTCGCGCTGGCCGTCGCCATCCGAGTCGAACTCGGCCTCGACCCAGAGATCGTGCTTGATCCAGCGCGCCGGATCGTTGAAAGCCGGCACGACCTGGGCCTGGCCATCGGCGAAGACGGGCCGCGCGTGCTCCGCCTGCTGAGGTAGGAGAGGAAGCGCGCAGAGGAACAGCGGAGCGAGCGCGTCACAAGCGCGAGAGCGAGGGTCGGACATCGTGGGCGGTGGGTCGAGCCGGGTGAGCGATCCGAGCGGGACGTCCCAGCGTAGCGAGCCGCAGCG
>JAYUCN010000526.1:0-4247 GCA_043740335.1 Planctomycetota bacterium | reverse complement strand
TATGCGCACGGGCGCGAGAGGACGACTTCATTTCGGTGTGGTGTGGCAGGTCAGCCGCTGGGTCCGCCCGACGGGCCGTTGGGCTGGCAACATCGTTCCCGATCCTCGCGAGGTGAGGACAATCTGCAGTCGTTGTTCAGGTGCCGCACGTGATGCAGGTCAGCCCGCGTTGCTTGCAGTGATCTCGAAGACCCTCGAGCAACGCGACTTCGCCGACCCACTGCAGCAGCACGTCGCCGGCCTGCACGTCCTCGGCCAGGCGCTTCACTTCGTCGCGCGCGACCTCGGTGCCCGTCATTGCCGCCGTGAAGCCGCCGAGGAACGCGCCGAGCACGAAGCCGAGCGGGATCGCGAGTTCGAGCAGGCCACCGAACATGCCGAAGGTGCCGGCGAGCACGCCGTTCGTGATGGCGCCGAGACCCGCACCGCCGAGTACCGCGAGCACGGTGCCGCGGAGCCATCGGGTGGCGATCGGATCGCGCCCGGCGCGCACGAGGCTCAGCAGGTGCGAGGCGTCGGTGGCCCTCGGGTACACACGCAAGGTCAGCGCCGCCCGCGCGGCCCGCAACTCCGCCGGTGCGTCGGCGAACAACTCGTCGACATCGGACGATGCTGGTAGCAGTACGAACAGTGCGGGCACGGCAGGGCGAGGCAAGGTAGCACGCACTCAGGAACAGTTCGCGCGTCAGGTCATTGCCTCCGAGTCCGCCAGCGCGCATCCTGGGCACCGTGCATTACTGGCTGCAAGTCTGGTTCGAGTTCGTTCGCGACTGGGACTACCTCGGCGTCTTCCTGCTCATGGCGGCCGAGAGTTCGATCCTCCCCGTGCCGTCCGAGGTCGTCATGCCGCCCGCGGCCTACTGGGCGTCGCAGGGCCACATGTCGTTCTGGGGCGTCGTGCTCGCCGGCACGCTCGGTTCGTGGTTCGGCTCGGCGATCAGCTACTGGCTCGCGCGATGGATCGGGCGCCCGCTCGTCATGCGCTACGGCAAGTATCTGCTGATGCCGCCGACGAAGCTCCTGCTCGCCGAGGGCTGGGCGCAACGGAACGGCTTGAAGGGCGTCTTCGTCGCGCGGTTGCTGCCTGTCGTGCGCCACCTGATCTCGATCCCGGCCGGCATCCTGCGCCTGCCGTTCCTGTCGTTCAGCATCGTGACGACGGCGGGGGCGGGCCTCTGGTGCTTCCTCCTCGCGTGGTGGGGCGAGCAGGTGCTCGGCGACCGGCCGAACCTCATCAAGGACCCCGAGGCGATGGTGCGCGTGATGAAGGACAGGATGCTGTGGTTCGTCGGCGCGATCGTCGTGCTCGCGGTGCTGTTCTTCATTGCCACGCGGCAGCGCAAGGTCAAAGACCAGACGTCGACGGTCTGAGCGGGATCAGTTGCCCGCGTTCGTACCGTCGGGTGCCGCGTCGCGCCGCAGGTCGTGCACTTCGAGCTGCACGGGTCCTTCCTCGCTGTGCTTGCCGAGGCGAGGCGAATAGACGATCGTCCAGGGGCCGGTGCTGTTGCGCACTTCTTCGAAGCGCGGACCACCGCGCACGACCCGGGCCGGCAGCAGCTGGCCATCGGCGACGACGCGCAGGCGCAGGTCCTGACCGCGCACGTCGGTGAGCGGGTGGCCGACGGTGCGCACGCCGCGCGTGCAGAAGCGCGGCCGGCGGTGGCCGCGCCCGAATGGACCGAGCAGGTCGAGCCGGCGCACGGTGTGGGGGTCGAGTTCGGCGAACGACGCCTCGCCGTCGATGGGTTCGGGATCGTCGGTGGGGGCCATGTCGGTGCAGACTTCGGCGAAGCGCGCGCGGAAGGCTTCGAAGCGATCGCGGCGCACTTCGAGGCCGGCCGCCGCCGCGTGGCCGCCGCTGGCGACGAGGTGTTCCCTGCAGGCGGCGAGCGCATTGCGCAGATGCAGCCCCGAATTGCAGCGGCCCGAGCCGCGACCGACTTCGCCCTGGAAGCCGACGAGGATCACGGGCTTGCCCGTGGTCTCGGCCACGCGCGCGGCGACGATGCCGAGCACGCCGGGGTGCCAGGTGTCGCCGCTGAGCACGACGGTGGGGCCCGTGGTGTCCGCGGCGAGTTGCAGGACCTCGTCCTGGAGATGGCGTTCGACGCGACGCCGTTCTTCGTTGTGCCGCTCGAGCACCTTCGCGGCCACCTGGGCCTCGCTGTAGCCCGGTGCACACAGCAGTGCCACGGCGTCGAGGGCGTGGCCGACGCGCCCGGCCGCGTTCAGCAGTGGCGCCAGACGGAACGCGATGTCTTCGACGTCGGCGCCGCGGTGCAGCAGGCCAGCCGAGTCGAGGAGTGCTCGAATGCCAGGGTTCTTGCTCACTGCCAGCGAGCGGAGACCGTGGAAGACGAGCGTGCGGTTCTCGCCGCACAGCGGGGCGACGTCGGCAACCGTGCCCAGCGCGACGTAGGTCATCGCATCGGTGAGGAACTCGGCGAACTCGGCGCTCTGGAGCATGCTGCCCGAGAGCGAAGCCGCGAGCGCCGCCGCGAGCCGGAAGGCGACGCCGCAGCCGGCGAGGTTGCGGTCGGGGTAGCCCGCACCGGGCAGGCGCGGGTTCAGCATCGCGAACGCGGGAGCGACGTTCTCGCTGGTGCCGTGGTGGTCCGTCACGATCACATCGATGCCCGAGCGCTGCAGCTCGGCGATGGACGCGACCGCGTTGGTGCCGTTGTCGACCGAGATCACGAGCCGGTAGCCGCCCTGCCTGATCGCGGCGACGCTCGCCTTTGAGATCGAGTAGCCGTCGGCGCGGGCCGGGATGTAAGGCCTGCTGCTTGCAGACAACAGCGAGAAGAACTTGTGCAGCAGCACGGTGCCGCTGATGCCGTCGACGTCGTAGTCGCCGTGGATGAGGATCGGCTCACCCGCGCGCAGCGCCTGCTTGATGCGCAGCACGGCCTTCTGCATGTCCCGGAACAGGAACGGGTCCTGCAGCGTAGCGAGGTCGGGCCGCAGGAACGCGTGCACGGCCTCGGGGTTGTCGTGGCCACGCGCGAGCAGGACGCGCACGACCAGGTCTGGCAACCCCAGGGTGTGGGCCAGCGCGCGCTCGCGTGGATCGGGTTGTGTCGTCTTCGGTGCGGCGCGCAGCATGCGAGGTGCGGTATGGTAGCGGAACGTCCTCCGATGCCTAGAACCGACTCCGACCGTTCCGCGGCGCTGCGATGCCTTCTGCCGGTCGATCAGATCGTGCGATTGCCGGCCCTGCAGTCCGTGCCGCGGCCCGTACTCGTGCGCGAGGCGCGCGCGTGGCTCGACAACCTGCGGGCGGCTGTGCTCGACGGCACGCTCGACGTGCAGGCGGTGACTGCACAGAGCCAGCCCGAGGCAATGTTGGCGGCGCTGCGCCGGCGCTGCGTCGCCGCGCAGCGGCCTCGCCACGAGCGCGTCTACAATGCGACAGGCATCGTGTTGCACACGGGCATCGGCCGAGCACCCCTGGCTGCCGCTGCTATCGATGCGCTCGTGCAGGCGGCTGGCTATGTGATCGTCGAAGTCGACCCGCGCACGGGCGAACGCGACCAGCGTGAACTCGGCGTGGCGGCGCTGCTCGGCACGATCACGGGAGCCGAAGGGGCCCTCGTCGTCAACAACAACGCGGCGGCGACCACCCTCATGTTGGCCGCACTCTGTGCGGGCCGCGAGGTCGTCATCTCGCGCGGCGAACTGGTCGAGATCGGCGGTGGCTTCCGCGTGCCCGACGTCATGCGGCGCGCGGGCTGCACGATGGTGGAAGTCGGCGCCACCAACAAGACGCACCTGCGCGACTTCATCGACGCGACCACGGCCCAGACGATCGGCTACCTGAAGGTGCACCCGAGCAACTTCCGCATCGAAGGGTTCGCTGGCACACCTTCGGTCGCGGAACTCGTCGAGCTTGCGAGCAAGCAGAACCTGCTCGTGCTCGACGACCTGGGCTCGGGGCTGTTGTGGAACGAGCCGATCGCCGGCCTCGCCGACGAACCGCGCGTGCAGGACAGCCTCACTGCCGGCGCCCACGTCACCTGCTTCTCGGGCGACAAGCTGCTGGGTGGGCCGCAGTGCGGCATCCTCGTCGGCCAGGCCGACCTCATCGCCCGCTGCCGGGCGCACGCGCTCTACCGCGCCATGCGCTGCGACAAGCTCACGCTCGCTGCCCTCGAAGCGACGTTGCACATCTACCGCGACGGCGAGCCGCTGCGCGCCGTGCCCACGTTGCGCCTGTTGTCGGCGGCTCCGGTCGAACTGCGCGC
>JAYUCN010000525.1:0-1703 GCA_043740335.1 Planctomycetota bacterium | reverse complement strand
GTTCTGGCCCTCGAACGTCAGTTGGCGCAGGTTGCGCAGGTGCTTCTCCTGCGGCAGGGCTTCGACCGGGCTGCCGGCGCGAATCTCGAACGCCGTGGTGGGAACAACGGGAGCCGTCGCTCGAGTGCCGGCGCAGGCGCCAGCGAGGGCCAACAGATACAGACAGCGACGCGAGAGCATCCACGCATGCTGACGGCGGCGGTCGCGGACTGCAACGGTTCGAAACCGAGCGCGCGTCATGCGAACGTCACGTCCGACCTGCGTTCGGGTCAGCCATCGCCGATCAGGCCGATCGTGCCCTGTTCGGGCTCGATGAGCCCCAGCACTCGCCGTTCGTCGATGGTCAGGTCTGGATGGGCAGCGAGGAACTCGGCACGGTGCTTCTGCACGAAGGCGCGGATCCGTCGCAGCAGGCGCTCGGGATCGCTGATCTGCAGCATGCCCGTTCGCGTCAGGGCGTCGGCAGCGCTGCGATTGGCGGCGCGATCGATGTCCGCGGGCACGAGGCGGTGGTCATCGAGCCAGAACTCGGCGCGCAGCTCGAAGAACGCCACCAGATTGCGCAGGTGGGGCAAGGTGATCGCCGACCGACCCTTGCAGATGTCGGTCGCCGTCTGTGGCGAAACCCCCAAGGCCCTGGCGAGATCTCTCTTCTTGAGGCGACGCTGCTCGAGCAGAGCAGAGATCTTCTCGTGGATGAGGACCATGTGAAGAATAAGATACCGAACGCGTGCGACCCGCTCATCAACGTTCCGAGCAAAGCTGGCTTGCTGCGTGTGCCCTAGGTGCGGCCGCACCACACGTCTTCGGTTGTGGCATCGTCGTCTTGGGGTTGGCGCTGCTGTTCGGTGCGTCGGCGTGCACAACGGAGTCGCTCGCGGATTCGATCTGGCCGCCGAGTGACTTCGAGATCCTGGTCGAAGAGGTGCACATGGAGGGCAGCGAGCCGCGCGTGGTGCGGCGCTTCCGTGCGAGTGCCGACGGCGTCGTCGCTTATGGGACTTCGTCGATCTCGGTCGTGGACCAGGAGACGCGCACGCTGCTGCCGGTGTTCGACCGGCTCTCCGTCTACCGTCTGGTGCCGACCAGTATTCGGGCGTTGGCCCGCCGCCTCGATCGTTGCGGCGTTGGCGAGATGGACCGCATCCAGGGCGAACGTGGTGCGGAAGATGGCGTGAGTATCGCCCTGGCCTGGCAGGCGTTCGGCAAGAGGCGCTTGGTGACGGCGCGCGGCCGCGTGCACGGCGCGATGGCGGAGTGCATGGCCGTCGTTGCAGCGCACCTGCCGCCGGGGGAGGGCTTCGGGCTGCCGGGTCTGGCCGAACGCGTGGTCGTCCCCGTCCTCCGCGGTGTGCCGCGGCCTGAGGCCGATGCGGCGGGCGCCTTGCAAGCGCATCAAGAACTGCTCGGCAAGCATCGCGAGAACCAAGGCTGGTTGCTCGATGCGTTCGCGCTGGCGTGTCACCTGGCACAGCGCGAGAGTGCGGAAGTACTGCTGCGCCGGTGGACAGACGTCATGGCCGCACAGCATCCGCCGAGCACGTTCCTCGAAGACGAACCGCGGCTCATGCCAGCAGTGCTGCAACGCATGCTGCCGGCACGGCCCTAGGAGTCTGCGTCACGGGAAACGAGCTGCGCGCTATTACCGATTTGGAATAGAGGCGGCGCTACCTGGCGACTTCGGCTACGCGCGCCGTTCGTGA
>JAYUCN010000524.1:0-1705 GCA_043740335.1 Planctomycetota bacterium | reverse complement strand
TCGCCTACCTGACGAGCGACAACCCGCGCAGCGAGGATCCCGAAGCGATCCTCGACGACATGGTCGTCGGCCTGCAGGGCGGCAAGAGCGAGTGCCATCGCATCGTCGATCGCGCCGAGGCCATTCGCGCCGCCGTGACCAAGGCCGGGCCGGGCGACACGATCCTCATCGCTGGCAAGGGGCACGAGACCTACCAGATCTTCAAGGACAGCGTCGTTCCGTTCGACGACCGGCTGGAAGCTGCGCGCGCACTCGCCGCGAGGGAGGCAGGATGGTTGCACCGATGAGTCGTCGCCGCGAAGGCACGTTCGAGGACGGCGCCGCGGAGCGCCGCGGGCGGTCGTCGCGCGGTTCCTGGCTGACGGCGGCGGCCATCGCGCGCGCCACCGGCGGGGAGGTTCTCCAGCGCGGGGGTGCGGCCACGACCGTGACCACGGATTCGCGCGGCGATTGCACGGCCCGCCTCTTCGTGGCCCTGCGCGGACCGCATCACGATGGTCATGCGTTCCTCACCGACGCCGTGCAACGAGGTGCGGCGGGCCTCCTCGTCGGCCGGGCGCGGCACGAGTTGCCAGATCTGGGCTCACGAGAACTTGGCGCACGGGAATCGGGCCGGTTGCACAACCCGTTCGTCGTGCGCGTCGCCGACACCGGCAAGGCCCTGCTCGACCTCGCCGCGGAACACCGTCGTCGCCACCGGGCCAAAGTGGTGGGCATCACGGGATCGTGCGGCAAGACGTCGACCAAGGAATGGCTAGGCGCCGTGCTCGCGAGTGCCATGGCGACGGTCCGTTCGCCGGGCTCGTTCAACAACCAGGTCGGTGTGCCGCTGACGCTGTTTTGCATCGAGCCGAACACCCGCGCCGCGGTCGTCGAGATCGGCACCAACGCGCCCGGCGAGATCGGGCAGCTCACCGCGATCGCGCGGCCGGACGTCGGCATCGTCACCTGCGTGGCGGCAGCCCATCTCGAGGGACTCGGTTCCGTCGACGGCGTGGCGCGCGAGAAGGCGAGTCTGCCGATGGGACTGCCCGAAGACGGGCTCTGCATCCTGAACGGTGACGATGCCGCGTGCCGCGCGATGGCCGAGGTGACGAAGGCGAAGGTGCAGTTCACGAGTGTGTCGCGCCCCACGGACTGGTTCGCCACCGAGGTGCGCTTCCACGCGCTCGGCACGACCTTCCTCTTGCAGGGCGAACGACCGGTGACCCTGCCGCGCCTCGGCACGCACAACGTCTACAACGCCCTGGCCGTCATCGCCGCGGCGAGCCATCTCGGCGTCGCCGAAGAGGTCATCCTGCAGACGCTCGCATCCGTGCCGTCGGCTTCGCGCCGGCTCGAGCCCAAGTGCGCAGGTGGCGTCACGATCTTCGACGACACCTACAACATGAACCCGCAGTCGGCGCGGGCTGCCCTGCAGGCGCTCGCTGGCCTCAGCGGTCCGGGTCGCCGCATCGCGGTGTTCGGCGAGATGCTGGAACTTGGCGAGCAGAGTGCCCACCTGCATCGAGCGCTCGGCGCCGAGGTGGTGCGCACCAGGCAGGATCTGCTGGTCTGCGTCGGCGACGGTGCCGCTGCGATCGCCGACGGCGCTCTCGCGGCCGGCATGGCAGCGAACGCCTTGCACCGGGTACCGGACGTGGCGGCGGCCCTTGACCTGCTGCGCACGGCGGTGCGCCCTGCGGACCGCGTGCTCTGCAAGGCC
>JAYUCN010000523.1:0-4271 GCA_043740335.1 Planctomycetota bacterium | reverse complement strand
GGCCCGCTCGGGCGGACTCAGCACCAGGGTGCTGAGGCTCTGGCCGAGATACTCCTCCGCGAGACCGTGGCAGGCGAAGTGCAGATGCCCGGCCGTTGCCGCCAGCTCGAACACCGACGTTTCCGTCGCTTCGCTACCCAACAACAAGCGGACACGGTCCTTCGCACGCGCCACCCTGGCAAAGGCGGCGCCGATCGCTACCACCTCGGCGCGCGCCCCCTTCAAGAGCGGTAGTCGCAGGCGGCCAGCTCCCCCATCCGGCGTTGGCGTGGGATCGCCGATGGCGACCACGTCGAACTCGAGAGCGTGCGGAGCAGGCGCCCGTTCGCGCAACCAGCACAGTGCACTCGCCGACGGCACGTAGGCGATGGGCGGACCGACATCGAGCCAGCAGCGTTGCTTGCCAAGGGCCACATCGACGACCAACGTCTCGAACGGCACGCGATGAAGCCGCCGATGCGCCGCGATCCAGACGCGGCGGCAAACGACCACCCGCTCCCACACCGCGGCGGGGAACAGACTCTGGAACAAGGCGCGGCCGGCCTTGCCGGCATCACCTGACCCCCGCTGATCGGGATCGACCCCGGGGCCACGCGCCGGCAGGAGCTGGTCGCGGGCCATTCCGCGCAACAACGGCGCCAGGTACGTGTCGATCACCTTGCCGACGGCGGGCAAGGGCACGACGACGACCTCACCGCTGGGCGGCACCACGAACAGCAGACCGCGGTCACCGTCGATCGTGAACTCGAGCAGCAGTTCGTCGGCCGCGAGCGAGGCCTGGATGTCGCGCACTTCACGCACGCGCCCCGCCGGCACGACGTCGACGATCCGTCGCGCGCGTTCGTCGAGCAGCTGCCGCAGTCGGGTCTGCGATCCGACGATCTCGCTCTGCAGCGAAGCGAGGCGGGCCGCGCGCTGCTCCGCGGTCAGGTCCGTGCCTTCGCTGAGCCTGGTCACGAGTTCGAGCAGACGATCGTGGTCGGCGCGCGCCACGACGAGCTCGTCGCGCAGCGCGTCGATGCGTTGCTCGACGTCCGCCTGTTCACGCTGTGTCGCCAGGCGTTTCGCGTCGTCGAGTGGATCGGTGCCTTGCTGCGCCAGCAGGTCCAGGAGTTCGCGGCCGCGGCTGCGCTCGGCGGCGAGCAGCGCCGCCACCGGGTGCCCGAGCTTCGCTTCCAGGAATTGCAGTTGCTCGAACGTGCTGCCGCGCTTCAGTTCGTCGAACAGCGACTGTTGCATCCCGGTCGACAGCGATCTGGCCGCATCCCGGAGCCGATCGAGCATGGACGCGGCGACTTCGGCTTGATCGCGCGCCTCTGCCAACTCCCCGAGTTGTTCGAGGGACCCGGCGACGTTGCTGAGACTCCAGGCCACGAAGGCATGGTCCGATGCGCCATAGATGCGCCGGAACATGGACAGCGCCGTGCGGCGATGCGCCAACGCGTCCGCGTGCCGCCCCAGATGCTCTAGGCAGAGAGCCAGGTTGTTGTGCGAGCGCGCGACATCGGGATGGTCGGCGTCGCCGAACACCCGCACGTACACGGCCAGGGCTTCTTCGTGCCTGGGCAGCGCGTCAGCGCAACGGCCCAATCGGTCCAGGCAGGACCCCACGTTGCCGAGGAACGTGGCCAAGCTCGGGTGCGCGGACTCGCCGTGCAGACGTCGTTGCATCGCCAACGCCGCTTCGAACTTCGGCAAGGCCTCGCGCACCTGGCCCACTTCTTCGAGGCAGTGCGCCATGTTGTTCCAACCGGTGGCGACGTCTGGATGGTCGCGGTCTCCATGTACCCGCTGCAGCATGGCGAGTGCTTGCTCGAGGTTCTCGAGCGCATCGTGCGTGCGACCCAGGCGTCGCAGACAGAACGCCACCGAGTTGAGACTCGCCGCCACGTCCGGGTGATCCGACGTCCCGAAGTGACGCCGCCGCATCGCGAGTGCCTCTTCGTAGCAAGGCAGCGCGTCCTGTGGCCGACCGATCCGTTCGAGGCACGCGGCGACGTTGTTGAGGCTCCTCGCCACGTCCGGGTGATCGCGGTCGCGATACAGGCGCTGCCGCATCGCCAACGCCGCCTGCAACCTCGGCATCGCTTCGCCTGCCCGACCGAGCGCTTCGAGGCACCCGGCGATGTTGTTCTGGCCTTGCGCGAGCGCCGGATGGTCCGCTTCGCCGTGCACCTTCTGGAGCATCGCGAACGACGCCTCGTAGGTGCGCAGGGATTCCGGCACGCGACCCAACTCGTTCAGACAGAGGGCGACGTTGTTGAGGCTCTCCGCCACCTCGGGATGGTCCCGGCCACCCCAGACCCTTTGCCGCATCGCCAACGCCGCTTCGTACTGCGGGAGCGCCGCCTCCGCCTGGCCCATCGCCAACAGGCACCCCCCGACGTTGTTGAGGCTCTGCGCCACGAGCGGGTGGTCGGCGTTGCGGGTCAGCCGCTGTCGCATCGCCAAGGCCGCTTCGAACCGTGGCAACGCGTCCCGGTAGCGACCGAGGGTGTGCAAGCAGGCCGCCACGTTGTTGAGGCTGGTCGCGACGATGGGATGGTCGCGGTTCCTGGTCAGGCGTTCGCGCATGGCCAACGCCTCCTCGTACTTCGGCAGCGCTTCCACCTCGCGCCCGACGGCCTCGAGACCGCCCGCCAGGTTGTTGAGCCCCTGGGCCACGGCGGGGTGGTCCTCGCCGCCATGGATGCGACGCCACATCGCCAGAGCCGCCTCGTAGTCGCGCAGCGCCTCGTCGAACCTGCCCAGCTTCTGGCGACACGAACCGAGATTGTTGAGCTGCACCGCGACTTCGTGGTGATCGGCGCCGCCATGCAGTCGCTGGTGCATCGCCAGTGCGGCCTCGAACTTCGTCAACGCTTCCGTGCCCCGCCCGAGATCCACCAGGCAGGTCGCAGCGTTGCCGAGCGTGCTCGCGATTTCCTCATGGTCCACGTCGCCACGCAGACGCAGCTGCATCGCGAGCACCGCTTCGAACCTGGCGAGCGCATCCGCGGTGCGGCCCGCGTCGCGCAACATGACCGCCAGGTTGTTCAGGCTCGTGGCGATGTCGAGGTCGTCTTCCCCAGCGAGTCGTTGCTGCATCGCCAACGCCGCCTCGAGCTTCGGCAGTGCTTCCTGCGCGCGCCCCAGCCGCCACAGCGCGACGCCGATTCCGTTCAGGCTGTTCGCAACGTCGGCATGGTCACCGCCATGGATGCGTTGGCGCATCGCCAGTGCGGCTTCGAGTTTCGCCAGCGCGTCGTCGAAGCGCCCGAGACTGTCGAGACAGCCAGCGACGCTCTGCAGGCTCGCGGCCACGTCGAGGTGATCGCTGGCCCCATGGATCGCGCGGTGCAGCGACAGTGCCGCCTCGTGCGCGGACAGCGCGACGGGAAACGTGCCCTGCTCCCACGCACCGTCGCCTGCGGCCTGCAGCGACGCGGCGAGTTGCGCGCGTTCGTCGTCGCTCGTGGCCTTCTGGACCATTGACACCAGCAACGGCACCGCCGTCGCCCATGTCTTCGCCTCGATGTGCTCCTTCGCGGCTTCGAGTTCGCTGGCGAAACCCTGCGCCGATACCTGTCCGCTGCCGGCGACGAACGAGAGGACGACAACCAGGCGCAACGTCTTCATGCTTCTCCGGGGCGTGAACGGACAGAACCTACTCTGGACTCCCCATGTACAGGAACGGCGCCCAGTGGAACGGGTCGGGGTACGTCGCGCGAAGGACTCGCTTGGCATCGGTGAACGCCTTGAGCCGATCCTTCTCGCCGGCGAGCAGGCGGCCGTAGAAGTCCGTCATGAGTTCGCGCGTCGACGCATCGTCGACGGCCCACAGCGACGCGATGACCGAGGAAGCGCCTGCGAACAGGAACCCGAGCGGCAGCGCCTGCGGGACATCGTCGCGGAACTGCGGCCCGACGGCGGTGCGACTCCCCGCGAGCACGACGAGGCGGCAGTTGGACAACCGCCCGCGCCAACTCTGCAGCAGGTCGGCGAGCGTCAGGACGCCATCGTCCTCGGGCGGCGCGTGCTGCGGTTGGCTGAGAACCAGCAAGCTGAGGCTCTGGCCAGCGTACTCCTCGGCGATGCCGTGGCAGGCCAAGTGCAGGTACTTCGCGGTCGCGGCGAGTTCGAACACGGCGGGCTCCGTGGCCTGTTCGCCGAGCAGGCACTTCGTCGTGCGTCCCTGCGCGGTCCATGCCTTCGTGATCGTCTCTGCCTCGGCACGCGCGCCGGGCAGCGGCGGCAGCTTCGTGAAGCGCTCGAGGCCACCGGCGCTCTCG
>JAYUCN010000522.1:0-1711 GCA_043740335.1 Planctomycetota bacterium | reverse complement strand
CGCCGCAGAAGAGCAAGGCGATCCGCGCACTGTCGCAGCAGCTCGTTGCGGTGCACGGTGGTGCGGTGCCACGCGACCTCGCCGCGTTGCAACGTGCGGGGTGGCGAACGTCGAGCATCGCGGCGCTGCGCGCCGGCGCCATCGGCGTCGTCGCTTGCGCCGGCATCGGGCTATGGCGTTCCACGTTCGTCGTCGACCTAAACCTGCTGCCGCTGCTCGTCGTCTACCCACTGTGGGGTTTCATCCAGCAACTGCTCGTGCTCGGCATCGTCGTCGGCAACCTCGAACGCTTCGGCGCGCGACGGTGGCTCCTCGTGTGCGTCGCCGGCATCGGTTTCGGCGCCGTGCACGCACCCGACTGGACCCTGTGCGGCGCCACGCTGCTGCTCGGTGTCGTCTGCTGCGTGCTGTTCCTGCGCCATCGCAACCTGTGGCCGCTCGGCGTGCTGCACGGATGGCTCGGCGTCTGCTTCTATCGCTGGGTGCTCGCGCGCGATCCGTGGTCCGAGATCTTGTCGCTCTTCGGCTGAACGCGTGCGCGCCGACGCACTTCTCCGGCTCGCCGCGCCTTGCTCATCGCCCACGAACAGATCGGACACGTCTCCGGCACGTGCTTTCTGGCGGGGCAGAACGTGCGGCCGAACCAGATGAACTGCAGGTGCAGCGTGTTCCAGAGCTCGCGCGGGAACGTGTGCACGAGGTCGCGTTCGGTCTGTTCGACGCTGCGCCCCGAACTCAGGCCCCAACGCCACGCGAGGCGGTGGATGTGCGTGTCGACGGGGAACGCCGGCTCGCCGAACGCCTGCGCCATGACGACGCTCGCGGTCTTGTGGCCGACACCGGGCAAACGTTCCAACGCGGCGAGGTCGCGTGGCACCGCACCACCGTGCACCGCAACGAGCTGCTGCGACAGTGCGCGGATCGCCTTGCTCTTCTGCGGCGACAGACCGCACGGCCGGATGATCGTGCGGATCGTCGCTGCGGACAGGCGCCGCATCGCCTCGGCCGTGCGCGCGCGCGCGAACAGTACCGGCGTCACCTCGTTGACGCGCACATCGGTGCACTGCGCCGACAGCAGGACTGCGACGAGCAGCGTGAACGGATCCTCGTGCCGCAACGGAATCGGCGGCGCCGGGAAGTGGGCGTCGAGAATCTGTTGGATGCGCAGCGCCTTGTCCTGCCGCTTCATGACGCCTTGTGTCTACCGGCTTGCGGATGCCGGCGCCACGGCGACGTCCTCGTGCCGGGCTGCGCACGCGGCGCCAGCCCTCGCGAATCTTCACACCAGTTTGGCGGGTGGTTCTCAGGCGACCCTACGGTGCTCTCTTCGCGAAGGCCGTGCCCGCCATCGACCCATGAACGTCAACTTGCCCAAGGCTTCCTCCGTCGTCGTCTGCGTGCTGGGCGCTGTCGCCTGCTTGCTCGCGCCCGGTGACGCGACGGCGCAGGGCAAGGTGCAGGAACCGAGGCCCGCTACCGCCGCCCCTTCGCTCGAAGAGATGCGCCTCTGCATGGGCAAGTGGATCGAGACCCAGCAGATCGTCGCCAAGGAGCGCAAGGACTGGCAGCAGGGCAAGGAGATCCTCGTGAGCAGGCTGGACCTCGTGAAGAAGGAGATCAAGAGCCTCGAAGAGAAGATCCACCTGGCCGAGGCGAGCGCTGGCAAGGCCAGCAGGAAGCGCGACGAGCTGCTCGCCGAGAACGAAGCGCT
>JAYUCN010000521.1:0-10343 GCA_043740335.1 Planctomycetota bacterium | reverse complement strand
GACGCAGCGGGATGGAACGCGCAATGGCCAGATCGTTGAGTGACATCGAAGGCGAGAACGATAGCGACGGCGGCAGCCACCGGCCATCGTGGTTCCGCCGGGGCGGCGTTCGAGCAAAGTCAATCCAAGGCCATGTCGAAGCCTGGGAAGCCGCCTGGTTCCTGGGCTTGACGGCAGCGATCATTTAGTAGGAACGGCCGCCGCCGGCCGCATGCGTCGCGAGACACCGTCGCATCGGCCCATCGCCCGCGCTCTCGAAACGGTACCGGCCACCGTCCCAGTGCGAGATCACGGCGAACAGGAGGCGGCAACCGACGACCGATACAGGGCGCAGGAGATCTCATGATCCACAGTCGTCCTCGTCATTTGTTCCTGCTCACCGGCCTCGGCCTCGCTGGGTGTGGCAGCGGCGGTGGCACCGGCTCGAACGCGTTCACCGACACCATTCCGCCGCAGGCTGGCCAGGTAATGGATGGCCTCGCCGGCGACATCAACACCCAGACTTCGACGACCACGATCCAGGCGAACTGGAGCGGGTTCGTCGACGAATCAGGTTCTATCGCCGAGTACCGCTGGGCGATCGGCACGACGCCCGGTGGCACCGAGGTGCAGACCTGGACCTCCGTCGGGACCGCGACCCTGGCCAGCAACACGACGCTGGCGCTCAGTGCCGGCACCACCTGCTTCGTCGCCGTGTGCGCCTTCGACGCCGCCGGCAACCAGAGCGTTCCTGCGGCCAGCAACGGTGTCCGCGTCGAGCCGGGTTCTCCTGGTGGTGGTGGTCCTCCGGCCCCTGGCACGCTCGCCTCGTCGGTCACGCAGTGGGGTGTCACCTGGCAGTTCGCGGAGCCCGAGACCGTCGGTCAATTCGCGAATGGCGACTGGTGGGTGGTCGGGCCCGTCGACGTCGTGCAGATCTCGCCGCCGACCCAGGTCGTCAGCGGCCGCACCATCAACGGCTCGATGGTCAACCCGAACACGCTCGCGGGCGGCGAACACGGGTACGACAGCATCCTGTTCCATCCCTACGAGAACGACCGCTACAAGCCGTACCTCAACGTGGCACTCGGCGTCAGCGCGAGCTCGCCGCTCGTGCTCACCGGCAGCAAGAGCCTCGTCTCGTGCATCAGCTACATGGGTACGAGCCTGCCGCCGAACGGCTCGTTCTCGCAGCTCTCGACCGCGGCGGTGTTGACGGTGCTCGACGCGGCGCCGCCCGCCGATGCGTTCCGCCCGCCCTACACGGGCAACGACAAGACGATCCATCATCGTGAGCAGGACCTCGACTACACGGCGCTCGGCAACGTGGCGCCCGCGAGCAACACGCCCGACCTCGCCGCGACCGCCGATCGCTTCCAGCGTGTCTGGCTCGACCACATGTCCGGGTGGACGAGCCGCTACTTGCACCCGATCGACAACATGCCCGACTACGGCCGCGACTTCACGTCGGTGTTCGGCACGGGCGTGCTGATGCTGCAGGTGAACTTCAGCAACGAGCAGAAGCGCAACCTGCTCGTGCGCCTCACGCAGATCGGCATCGACTTCTGGGGCAACGTGCAGAACGGCGGCGTCTGGGAGGGTGTGGGGGGCCAGGGCAGCGGGCGCAAGTTTCCGATCCTGTTCGCGGGCGCGGTGCTCGGTGACGCGGCGATGCTCGGCATCGGCACGAGCCATCCGTCGGGTTACTTCGGCTCGGGCAACGTCAACAACTCGAGCCACTTCGGCGAAGACTGCCAGACGTTCGTGGTCCAGCAGACGTCGCCCGGTGTCTACAACTGGGGCAACGGCAGCTACACGAGTGCGAGCCTCGGTCTGCCCGAGTGGGGCAACAACCACACGACCTGGCAGACCAACGACAACTCGAACTGGACCGGCGATCCGTATCGACGGTGCTGCACGGCGAACGCGTGGGTCGGCCAGACGCTCGCAGCGCGCATCATGGGTCTGCGCACGGCGTGGAATCATGCGGCCTACTTCGACTACATGGACCGCTACATGCAGACGGAGAGTGTCGGCGCCTGGACGCGCGCGTGGGACAGCTGGCAGGAGCGCATGTGGGACCTGCACCGCACGACGTTCTGATCCAGACCGCGCTGCGCGCCTGCGGCGCGAGTCCCGGCTACGATTCTCCCGAGGAGCATCGATGCTGGCACACCGAGCGTTCGTAGGTCTGTTCGCGCTGGCTCTCTGTGCCTTTGCGACGGCACAGGACTTCCGCGAGAGTCTCGCCACCGCGCAGCAGCTGATCAACGAACGGGAATGGGCACGCGCGTTCGAGCACCTGACTGCTCTGGCGGATAAGGCGACCGCCGCCGAGGAGCTGGAGCAGGTCGCAGCGGCGTTCGCGGCGGCGGGCGACGGCGCCGGGGAGGCCAACCGAGATCTCGCGTTGCAGGCGCACGAGCGCGAGCTCGCCATCCGACAGGCCATCCACGGCGACCGCGACCACGCCCTCGTCGCCGGCAGTCTCAACATCGTCGGCTTCAGCTTGTGGCAGCTCGGGCGCCGGCAGGATGCGCTGCCGAGACTCGAGGCAGCGCTGGCGATGCGCGAACGGCTCTACACCGGTCGCGACCATCCTGATCTCGCGCAGAGCTTCACCAATGTCGGCTACTGCCTGTCGGCCATGGGGCGACTGCAGGACGCGCTGCCCCGATGCGAAGCCGCCTTGACCATGTTCCAGCGGCTGAACGAAGGGAACGATCATCCCGACGTCGCCAACTGCCAGCTCAGCGTGGCCAACTGCCTGCAAGGCCTCGGCCGACTGGAGGAAGCCGTGCGCGCGCACGAAGCCGTGCTGGCCATGCGGCAGCGGCTCTGCGGCGAGGGCGACCACCGTGACGTCGCCGTGGGACTTGCCAGTGTGGGCGTGTGCCTGCGCGCCCTCGGGCGGACGCAGGACGCCTTGCTCAGGCAAGAGGCCGCCCTCGATATGGTCCAAAGGCTCTACGGTGGGCAGGACCATCCGGACGTGGTCAGCTGCCTTGGCTACGTCGTCGTGTGCTTGCTGGACCTCGAACGCGCGGCGGAGGCGATGCCGCAGTGCGAGGCGGCCCTCGCGATGTCGAGGCGGCTTGCCGGACCCCCTGACAGTGCCGAGGTCGCGGCGAGCACCAGCAACTTGGCGACCTGCTTGCGGCAGCTCGGCCGGGCGCAGGCAGCGCTGCCGGAGTTCGAGGCGGCCCTCGCGATGCGCCAACGGCTGATCGGGGAGGGCGCCCATCCGGAGGTTGCCGGCGCACTGAACAACCTTGCGCTGTGCCTGGAGGATCTCGGGCGCATGGCGGACGCGCTCCCCAAGCACGAGGCCGCCTTGGCAATGTGCCAGAGGTTGTTTGGCGGCCGCGACGATGCGCACGCTGCCACGAACCTCAACAACGTGGCCGCCTGCCTGATCGGACTCGGCCGGGCGCAGGATGCGCTGCCGAAGTACGAGGCGGCGCTGGCGATGCAGCGGCGGCTGCACCGAGAGGCGGACCACCGGGAAATCGCCATGAGCCTCAACAATCTCGCCTCGTGCCTGGAGGTTCTGGGGCGGACGTCGGCAGCGTTGCCGCTGTTCGAAGAGTCGCTGGCGATGAAGCGGCGGCTGCTCGGCGATCGTGATCATCCCGACCTTGCCACCACGCTCGGCAATCTGGCGCACTGCTTGACGGCCCTCGGGCGCGCCCAGGAGGCGCTGCCCATGATGGAGTCCGGGCACGACATGCTGCGCCGGTTGCACGGCGACCACGACCATCCGGAACTGGCCGCAAGCATCAGCAATCTGGCCGCATGCATGACGATCCTCGGGCGACCGACGGACGCGCTCCCCTTGCACGAGGCCGCCCTCGCGATGCGGCGACGACTGTACGGTGGAACCAACCATCCGGACGTGGCCAACACACTCGGCAACCTGGCCGCTTGCCTGCTGGCGCTCGGGCAGACCACAGCCGCCCGGGAACGGGCCGGCGAAGCGGCGGCGATGATCGAGGGAGTGCGGGGCGCGGGCAGGCTCTCGGCCGAACTCCGGCAGTCGATGTTCGACGAGCTCAAGCGCTTCGACACCCTCGAGCAACTGCAACAGATCGACGTGCGGCTGAGCGACCCGGCGGCCGCACTGCACACCGCCGAACTGAGCCGCAGTCGCGAACTGCTGGACATCCTCGAGCAACAGCGGGCGGATCCGCTGGCCGAGGCGCAGCGGCGCGCACGGGAGCGAGGGGATGGCGCGGTCGGTGACCGGATCGACGGGCTGCGCCGGGAGATCGATGCTGCCACGGCCGAGAGCAGTCGCTTGCAGCACCTGTCGACCAGGCTGTTCGACGCCACGGATCTGCCGGCAGCGGAACATGCGGCAAGGATCACCGACCTCAGGACACGATCCGAGGAGGCCGGGGGGCGACTCCGCCAATTGCTCGACGAACGCGCACGGATCGTCGCCGATGTCGTGCCAGCCGGACGGGTGCGTTCGCCGGATGAGCTACAGGCGGCGCTGCTGCCGGGCGAGTTGCTGCTGGAGTTCACGGTGGGCAGCAAGGGCAGCCTGCTCTACGTCGTGCCGCCACAGGGCGAGGTCACTGCTCTCGAACTGCCGGGGGCAGCGGCGGCCATCGACCGCCATCTTCCCGTACTGCTGCAGTCCATCGCTCGTGACCAGCTCGGCGCGCCGCGCGGGCGCGACCCTGACAGTGCGCCCGCCCCAGACCCGGGCGGCGCCAGCTCGGACAGCCGCGCCCTGTTCGCAGCGCTGGTACCGCGCGAGGTCTGGACCAGGGTGAAGGCGTGCCGGCGCGTGTGGATCGCTGCGCACCGTGGCCTGCACCGGCTGCCGTTCGAAGCTCTGGTCGTCGACAACCTCAACGGTCGGGAACGGTACTGGCTCGACGACGGCCCACCGATCGCCTACGTCCCCTCAGGCAGCGTGCTGTGCTGGTTGCGCCAGCGCGGCAGAGGCAGCGGACGCGCAACCCTCGACCTGCTGGCAGTGGGCGACCCACGGCGATCGGCACGGGCTGGAGAGCATGAACGACTCGCCCGCCTGCCGGCGCTTCGGGGCGCCCGCGCCGAGGTCGCGGCAGTGGCGGCGGCATTCATTGCCGCCGACCAACGGAAGGACCGGGTGCGCGTGCTACTGGGCGAGGAGGCCACCGTGACTGCGGTGTTCGAGTTGGCGCCGAAATCGCGCTTCCTGCACTTCGCCTGCCACGGCATCGCCGAGGAGTTCGCCGGGCAGAGCCTGAGCATGCTCGTGCTGGCAAGACCCGACGAGCCGCTGGCGGCAGATGACGGCGTGCTCCAGCTCAGCGAGCTCTATCGCCGTTGGGGTGGGCGACTCGAAGAGTGCCAGCTGGTCGTGCTGGCTGCATGTCGTACCAATGTCGGCCGCCTTTACCGCGACGAGGCACCGCAGGCGCTTCCGCTCGGCTTCCTCTACGCGGGTGCAGCCGCGGTCATTCCCTCCCTGTGGGCTGTCGACGATGCTTCGACCGGGGAGATGATGACGGACTTCTATCGCCGTGTCCTCGGGGGTGAAACCGACCACCTGGCGGCGCTTGCGGCGGCGAAGCGGGCGCTGCGCGGAAAACACCCTGAACCGTACTACTGGGCGCCGTTCGTGTACGTCGGCTGTCCAGAGTAGGGGTTGCGTTGGGCGACACCAGGCCCACTTCGGTCGCCGTCAACGACGAGCCGCGAGCGCCTGTTCGTAGACGCGCACGAAGCGATCGAGGCACGTCGTCGCTTCGTAGCGTTCTTCGACGCGACGGCGGTTGGCCGCACCGAGTTGCGTCCGCAGGGACGCGTCGGCGAGCAGACGTTCGAGAGCTGCCGCCAATGCAGTCGGATCACCAGGTGGCACGAGGAACGCCGCGGCCTCCGGCGGCAGGATCGCGCGCACGTCGCCGACGTCTGTGGCGACGACGGGCAAGCCGCACGCCATCGCTTCGAGCATCGCGATCGGCATCTGCTCCGTGCGCGACGACAGGACGAAGACCGAGAACCCCGCGTAGCTCGGCGCGATGTCGACGACCGGCCCGACGAACTCGACGACGTCGCTGAGTCCAAGCCCGCGCGCCTCGATGCGCAGCGGGTCGGCGAGCACGCCGCCACCGACGATGCAAACGCGAGGTCGCGACGCCAGCTTGCTCACTGCCTGCAGCAGGGTGCTGTGGTCCTTCTCGGCGCGCAGGCCGCCGACCGTGCCGACGACGAGTTCTCGCGGCGACGGTGACGCCAGGCGGAAGCGCTGCAGGTCGACGCCGTTCGGCAGGTGGTGCACGAGGCTCTCGCGCAGTCGCCAGTCGTGCGCCGCGATGGACCGCAGCACGAGCGACGGCACGATCACGGGCGTGTTGCGCAGCACGAACGTCCGCAGCCAACTCCGCCGACGCAGCCGTCGCTGCACCTCATCGGGCAGAAAGCCATCTTCGTGGTGCACGAGCGGCAGGCCGAGCCAGCGCGCCGCGGCGGCGGTTTCGATCGCACCCCAGTTGTAGGTCAGCACGAGCTCGGGCCGCTGCTCACGCAACCAGCGTCGCTGCACGCGCACGTTCGCGACGAACCCACGCCGCGGCGGCGGCGTCACGAACTGCACAGTGACCGTCGCTGGCAGCATCGCCGCGGCTTCCGTGCACCCGTCCATCGCCATGACGACGTGCTCGTAGCCAGGTCCCAGGTGCGCCAACAACTGCACGGCGCGCACCTGCGGACCGCCGGCGCCGAACGTCGCGAACACGTGCACGAGCCGGCGCCGCGTCACGTTCCTCGGGCCTTGCCGTCGAACACACGCTGCAGGAAGCGCGCGCGATCCGTCTCCGGAGTCCAGTCGAGATCGCGCTTGGCATCGCGGCAGTCGAGCACCGTGCGGAAACTGCGCGACTGCAGATCGCGGAACGCCGGCCACTGCCGCGGCCGGGCCGCCAAGACCTTGACCAGGTACTTGCCGAACTCCTGGAGCCACATCCACCACAGTGCCGTCGCATGGAACCGGTAGTCGCGTCCCGTGCGCGTCGCCATCTCCTCCACGTATTCGCGCGCCGACAGCCGCACGTCGCCCGCCAGGTTGTAGTCCTTGCCCGACGCCGCGAGCGCGTCGAGCGCCTGCACGAGACCCGCCGCACAATCGTCGGCGAGCACGAACGGCAACGCATGGCGGCCGCCACCCCAACCGACGCAGTGGTTGTCGCGCACCCACAGCCCGACGCCCGAGTGCTCGAACACGCCGTCGTTGCCGACGACGATGGCCGGGCGCACGATCGTCACCGCGAGCCCCTGCTGGCGCAGCGCCCGCAGTTCGCGTTCGGCCGCGATCTTGCCGCGCGCATAGAGCCCGCGTTCGTCGGGTCGCGCATCGATGGGTGCCGCACCATCGATCGTGCCCGCATCGCCGAGCCAGAGCGCCGCCGTGCTGCTCGCATAGACGAAGCGTGCGACCCTGGCCTGCAGGGCCTGCTCCCCCGCCGCGCGCACGGCCGCGGCCATGACCGTTGCGACGGCGCTCGCATCGTCGCCCGCCGCCGTCGCGAGATGCAGCACGCTCGTCGCCCCCGCGAACGCGGCCGCCAGCACCTGCGGGTCGGCTGCGTCGCCGACGAACACGCGCACCGAACCGTCGCGCAGTTCGCCCGGCAACAGATGCGGACGGCGCACGACGAGCGTGACGGGTCTGCCCGCCTGCTGCAGCAAACGCACGCAGCGACGGCCTACGAACCCGGTGCCGCCGAGCACGACGACCTCGCCGGCGCGCGCCGGCCCAGGCTGGGGCAGCGCCGGTGGCGACGGCGGTGGATCGACGCGCACGCCAGCCGCCGCAGCACTCTGCATGCACATCGTCAGCACGGCATGCGCCCCCGCTGGCGACATCGTGTCGGGCAACGCACCGCCGCGCACCGCCGCATGGAACGCGCGCAACGAACCGCGCATTCCGCGCAGGAACGGATCGTCCGGAAAACCGAGGCGGAACAGCGAGAGCCCATAACCAACGACCGTGCCCACGGCGCGACGCGCCAGATGCAACGAACCCGCGGCGAGGTTGCGCGCGTGGTCGAGGAAGTCGAGCCAGCGCGTCTTCCTGCGCAGCCAGCAACTGCCGCGCTGCAGGTCGAGCAGCACAGCACCATCGCTGCCGATCGCCTGCACGGTCGTCTCCAGCAGCGGCCGGCCGAACGCCATGCGCACGCCCGCCGTGCCCCGTTCGCAGTCGAGCTGCAGGTGCCAGTCATCGACGAACGGCACACCGTTCGACAACGCGCGGCTCGGCCCGCAGAGCGCGCGCACGCGCGTGCAGGCCCCGAGCAGCGCCCACACCATCGAGAACAGGTGCACGCCCTGCTCCCAGAGGATGTTGCCTTCGGTCTGGAACATGAAGTGGCCGACGTCGCCCGTCTGCAGCTGGCGCAGCGGCACGTGGTGCTGGATGGCCACGTGTTCGAGCCGGCCGAGCCGCCCGGCGGCGAGGTGTTCCTGGAGCGTGCGCAGGGCCGGGTGGAACGTCTGGTTGTGGTTCACGGCGAGCACGCATCGGTGCCGCTGCGCCAGGTCGGCGAGGGCCTGCACGTGTTCGGCACGCAACACGAGCGGCTTCTCGACGAGCACGTGCAGCCCGGCAGCGAGGCACTGCGCGGCGACCTCCGCGTGCAGCACCGGCGGCACGAGCACGTGCACGGCATCGACCTTTTGCTGCGCGAGCAGTTCCTGGAGCGAACCGAAGACCCTCTGCACGCCGTACTTCTTCGCCAGCCGTTCCGCGCGTTCCCGCTGCGGATCGCAGAGGGCCACGACCTCGATGTCGCGCACGGCCCGCAGCACCTGCAGATGCACGTCGGCGATGAACCCGCTGCCGACGAGGGCAACGCGCGTCGTGCGACCGGTCACAGCCGTCGAGGAGCCGGGCACAGACGCTGGCGTGCTGGTCAAGTGGGTCTCGGGCCTTTCGGTGCGCATGGTGCGGGACGGAACGACGCGGCGCAACCGTGGCGTTCCTGGCGGTTGCACTGGATGATCGGACCCGCGATGACCCGGTCTGAACGCTTTGCCCTCCTGCTCCTCCTGCCGCTGGCGATCCCTGCGCTCGCGATGCCTGCGGCGAGCCAGACGCCACCAGCACCCGCACCTGCACCCGCGGTGCAGGCACCCGCCGCACCCGCACTGCAGACGCTGACCCTCGCCACGGTGCTGGCGCGCAGCAAGGAGCTCCAGGTCACGCTGCCACGCACGCTGTGGTTGCCGGGCGGCCACGCGGCCGTCATCGTGCGCACCGCGGCCGACGGCAGCCAGACGATGCACCGCTTCGCCGACGGCAAGGTCAGCGACGACGTGCTCGTCGAGGCGAAGGCACTGCTCACGGCGCTCGGCGAGAAGGTGGAAGGCCCGGCGCGTTTCCCTGACGTGCAGTTCACCGACGACAAGACGCTGCGCATCGAGCTCGCGCATCGCGTGTACTCGTGGCACCCCGAGCAACCGAAGGCCGAGCTCGTGCTCGAGTGGACGGCGCCCGATGTCGACGGCGCGCCGCTGCAGGCACTCGCCCACGGCGACGCGCGCGTGGCCTACGTGCACGAACACCAGGTCTGGCTCGCGGAACGCGGCGGCCGGCTGCGACAACTGACCTTCGACGGCAGCGAAGACGTCGTCTACGGCAATGCTGCGCATCGCGCCGAGTTCGGCATCGTGCGCGGCCTGTTCTGGAGTGCCGACGGGCGCTTCCTCTGCTGCTCGCGCGAGGACCAGCGCGGCATCGCACCCTATCCCTACCAGGATCTGACGAGCACACCGCCGCGGCTCGTGCACGGTCGCTATCCGATGGCGGGCCGCACGCAGGCTGCCGTGAGCCTGCTCGTCTGCGACACGACCGACTTCGGCGTGCACACGCTCGAACACGACGCCGACGAGGACGTCTTCTGGACCAACGTGACGTTCGCCAACGACGGCACGCTCGTGGTCGCGCGCGTGAACCGCGGCCAGGACCATCTCGAACTCGTGCGCTACGACGCCGCCACCGGCAAGCGCCTCGCCACGCTGCTGCGCGAGCACGACGCCGAATGGATCGAGCCCGAACACGGCCCCACGTTCCTCGCCGATGGACGGTTCCTCTGGTGGTCGGCGCGCAGTGGTCACCGCCACCTCTGGTTGCACGGTGCCGACGGCGCCGAGCAAGCACAGGTGACGAAGGGCGCGTTCGACGTGCAGCAACTGCTCGCGGTGTCGGCCGACGGCAAGACGGTTTGGTTCCAGGCTTCGGGCGAGGATCCGCGCCAGCTGCATCTGTTCGCGGCCAAGGTCGACGGTTCCGAGGTGGTCCAGGTGACGCGCGAACGCGGCACGCACCATGTGGAGCTGTCGCCGGACGGGCAGTGGGCGTCGGT
>JAYUCN010000520.1:0-1712 GCA_043740335.1 Planctomycetota bacterium | reverse complement strand
GCAGGGTCAGCACCTGCGGCACCGTGGCCGCCGTCGAGGCGCCTTCCACCGTTTCGCGGTCGCTCTGGCCGAACTGGCGCAGCAGATGATTGGGGGGCGTCGGTTGCTGGAGATCACTCGCACGCAGCATGTCGCCTTCGCGGCCGCGCGCGGCGCGCTGGCCCACTGGCAATCCCATGTTCTGCAACTCCTCGGCGATGGCGGCAACCTTCTTCTGGTCGCCGTTCCGGCGGGCCTCGCCCAATTGCTGCAGCAGCGACCGCGCGCGCTGCTGCAGTTCGGCGTCGGCCGCGAGCTGTCGACGTGCCTCTTCCTGCTTGCGCTGCTCGACAGCCCGCATCGGCTGCGCCGCTCCGCGGCGTTCTTCGACCATCGTGATGAGGTCCTTGGCGTCGGCCTTCGCCAAGCCGACGAACTGCTCGTAGATCGGCTTGGCTGCCGCGTCGGGCGGCCGCAGCCGCTCGTCGATGTCGGCGAAGACGAGCGTCAGCAGGGAGTCCCACATCTGCTCTGCAGTCATGCGCCGCAGCACCGGGCCGCGGAACGTGAAGGCTTCGCCGGCGACGTGATCCGTTGCCGACGTCTCACGCTGGAAGAGTTTCGTGTGCACGAGCACACGTTCGAATTGCCGCAAGTCGAAGTCGAGCTCGACCAGGAGCTTCTCGATCTGCACCAGCAACTCCGGATGCACGGCGGTGGTGTCCTTCTTCCAGTCATCGATCGGTTCGACGAGACCGGCGCCGAACGTGCGCGCCCACATGCGATTGGCGATCACCTTCGCGAACAGCGGGTTCTTCTTGCTCGTCATCCAATCGGCCAGGGCCGCCCGGGAATCGATCTCGGGCACCGTCTGGCGAGCCCGTTGCCGCTGCGCTTCCGCGCGTTTGCTTTCGCCGCGCTTCAGCTCCGGGTACTTGAGCTTGACGTCGGCACCGAAGATCGTGTTCGCCTGTACCGGCGTGCCAGGCTTGGCGTCGTCGTACTTGTAGTCGGCGGGCAAGCGGTCCATGCCACTGCCGCTGCCGTCGAGTCCCATGTTCATGCGCTGGATCAACTGGCGAACCTGCTGGCGCGTGCGCTCATCGACGTTGGCGAGTTCGGTGCGCAGGCCGACGAGGTTGGGGAGCGCTTCTTCGTCGCGGTAGCGCAGACCGCCAAAGAACGCGGCCATCTCGTAGAACTGTTTCTGCGTCCAGACATCGAACGGGTGGTTGTGGCACTGTGCGCACTCGAGCCGGGTGCCGAGGAACATGCGCAACGTGTTGGCCATCGCGTCGTGCGGCATGTTCATGTCGCGCAGCAGCATGCCCGTGGCCCCCTTGCCTTCCTGATGGGCCGCGCCCTGGGCGACGAGCATCTCGCGCACGAATTGGTCGTAGGGCTTGTCCTGCTGGATCGCGCTGCGGATGTAGTGTGCGAACGGCTCGCCGTTCAACTGCCGCTGGCGCGACTTCACGCGCAGTTGGTCGAACCAGAAATTGGCGAAGTGGCTCGTGTGTCCAGGTGCGTCGAGCAGCCGGTCGCAGAGGGTCGCCCGCTTTTCCTGGTCCTGGTCCGCCAGGAACGACTCGGTCTCCGCGAGCGTCGGAATCCGGCCGACGAGTTCCAGGTAGGCGCGACGCACGAAGGTGGCGTCATCCACGAACGGCAGGGCCGTCTCGCTGCGCCGCTGCAGCCCGAATTCGAGCAGGCTGTCGAGGCGCGCCGAGTCT
>JAYUCN010000519.1:0-4279 GCA_043740335.1 Planctomycetota bacterium | reverse complement strand
CAAGACCATGATCCTCAAGGGCTCTCAGATTCCGCCACTCCTACGACGTGCACCCCCCAGGGCCGCCTTCCTTGACGCGCAGCGGACGGACCAGCACGATTCGTGGTGGCAAGCAGGGACCGCATGCACGAATCCGAGCCAGTCGAGAGAATGCAAACGGAGGTCGGTTCTCGTGCTGGCGAACACCCCGCTTCGCCCGTTTCCACCGATGCGGCGATGGACCTGTTGGCGCGCCTTCGCGCCGAGCCGCAGCGGTTTGCGCGCTATCAGGTCCACGAGGAGATCGGACGCGGCGGCATGGGAACCGTGCTCAGCGCCACAGACCGCGACATCGGTCGGCGTGTCGCGATGAAGGTCCTGGACGACAGTGCTCGCGCCACGGACCCGCAACTCGTAGAGGATCGCACGCGTCGCTTCCTGGCCGAAGCGCAAGTCACCGGACAGCTGGACCACCCGGGCATCGTGTCGGTCCACGAACTGGGACTCGATGCTGCAGGTAGGGTTTTCTTCACGATGAAGTTCGTGCGCGGCCGCACCCTCACAGATGTGTTGTCCCTGCTGGCGGCGCGCGAGGAGGGATGGACCGAGACACGGGTGCTCGGTGTGATCCTCAGAGTGTGCGAGGCACTGGCCTTCGCTCACTCGCGCGGCGTGATCCATCGCGACCTGAAGCCGGACAACATCATGGTCGGTCGCTTTGGCGAGACCTACGTGATGGACTGGGGCCTCGCCCGACTGCTGCACGAACCCCCGACCGAGGGAATGCAGCGAAGGGTCCCGGCGGGCAGCGTGCTGCACACCGTTCGAGACGTGCCGGGCGAAGGGGCGGATCCTCGGCTGATCACCGCGGACGGCGTGGTGATCGGGACGCCGTCGTTCATGACGCCTGAACAGGCGGAGGGACGAGTCGCGGAGCTGTCCGCACGCTCCGATGTCTATGCCGTCGGTGCTGTTCTCTACCAGCTGTTGACTGGCGAGGTGCCGTACGTCCGGCATGGCGCCGCGCATTCACCTCGCACGATCCTCGCACAGGTGTTGGCCGGGCCACCGACGCCGATCCTCCGGATCAACCCTGAGGCCGCGGTCGATCTGGTGGCAATCTGCGAGAAGGCGATGTCCCGTCGTGCCGAGCTTCGCTACGCGTCTACCCTAGATCTCGCGGCCGATGTCGAGGCCTACCTCGATCGCCGTCCCGTCGCTGCACGACGAGGTCTGTTGCATTCGCTCCGGCTTGGCATCGTGCGGCACCGGGCGGTGGCCGTCACGAGCGCGATCGCGCTCGTTACGATCGTCGTGCTCGGTGCCCTCTCGCTGTACCGCATCGCCGACTCGCGACGCCTCGCGCAACGTGTAGCGGATCTCATGACGGCACAGGCCCTGGTCGAGGAAGCGGTGAGCAGCCTGACGCCTCGGGCAGCGAGTCGCGCGGTGCAGACTGCGCGATGGATCGATCGCGCCCAGGCTCTGCTCGATCGGGCCCCTTCGTATCGCGACGATCTCCAGCAGCAGCGTGACCCGGCGCCGCTGTCCGCGGAGGAACTCGTGACCATGGTCCGGCTCCTGCAGGAGCTGGGGCAGCACAGGGAGACCGTGCAGGCGGATCTGCGCTTCTGCACTACATTGCTGGAGAAGCCTCACGGACCCGAGCTGCAGCGTTGGCAAGAAGTCTTCGCGCGCCTCGCCGAGGACCAACGGTTCGCGTCGCTCGACGCCGTGCCGCAGCCCGGGCTGTTGCCGCTGCGACCGAATGCAGCCCGGCATTGGCAGTTCCTGCTGCTCGGCACCGGCGACGAACCCACCGTCGATTCGGTGAGCGGCGTGTACACGATCGGCCCCGCGACGGGCGTCGTGCTCGTGCTGTTGCCTGGGGGGCCACAGGAGCTGGGCTTCGCCGACGGCCAGACGAATGAGCAGCCCCGCAGCGCCGTGCTGACGCCGTTCCTGCTGGCATCTCACGAGATCACGCAAGGCCAGTGGCAGCGCGCGATCGGCAGCAATCCGGCGCGCAGGCGCAGCGGCACCGAGTTCGAGCACTTCCGTTTCGACGACCGTCATCCCGTGGAGAGCGTGAGCTGGTACGAAGCAACGCGCTTCGCGGCGTTGCTCTGGGCGCGACTGCCGAGTGAGGACGAACTGGAGTACGCGGGCCGCGCCGGTCATCCGGAACAGTGCTGGTTCGACGGTCGGCCGGCGGACGCACTGCGGTCGATGGAGAACCTGCGCGACGAAGCGTATGCGCACCCGCGCGACGCGGGCGACTTCCTGCCGTGGAACGACGGGTTTCCCGAGCACGCACCGGTCGGCTCCTTCCAGCCGAACGCGCTCGGCCTGTTCGACGTAGGGGGCAACGTCTCCGAGTGGACAAGCGACTACTACGAGCAGGAGGAAGAGCCGGCGGCGAGCGCCGCTGCCGCCATGCCGGATCGGTTGCGCCTGCGCGTGCTGCGAGGTGGCAACTGGGGCGAGCCTCCGGCCGTGGTGCGCGCGTCCTACCGCAAGTACCAGCGACCCAACTACTCGACCCACTGGCTCGGCGTCCGGCTTGCGCGCAGCTGGATGAGCCGGCGCGAGGTGGCGGAGGCTTCTGCCGCGTCGGTCAGATGAATCCGAGAGCGCGCGCTAGCCCCAGGCTCGTCGCTCCGCCGACCATGCCGCCGAGGATGCTCAGGAGCAGTCGCACGAGATTGCGTCCCTCGATGCGCGTGTCGAGGACGACCCCGAGGTCGTCGCCGGTCGGTCGGTACTGACCCCGAGGATTGTCCCTGCAGTTCTCGCGAATGCGCGCGGAGTAGTTCGTGAGGTAGCGGTGTTGGCCGGTGGTGGTGTGTTCCGAGAGCGGCCAGCCATTGAGGGTGTACGCGAGGACCACGGCGTCCCCGACCCTCATGCCCGCGAAGTCCGGGACAGGCTTGTCGGCGGCAGCCGCCTTGTGTCGGAGAACCCCATGCCCGGGCGGCGGATCCGTGTCGAGGATGACCCCCAGATTGTCGCCGGTCGGGCGGTAGCTTCCGGGGTACTTATTGTGGTCGCAGTTCCTTTGGATGGTCGCGTCGTCAGGGAGCGGCCCGTTGTCGCCATGCGCAATATGTTCCCAGAGAAACCAATTGTTCATGTCGCGGGCAAGCTGCTTCGCGGCTATGACCTGCATGCCTGCGAAACTGGGAACCTCCTTGTCGGGCATGGCGGGATGCTGTGGGAACTCGCGAGGGCAGTCAAGCAAGGCGGGCGAAAACGCCAGCGCGCCGCGCGCCCGGCGCCGTTCGCGTGAACGTGTGCCAGCTTGCCCATCCCGGGCCAACTCGCTCCAATCCTCGCCCGCAATCGGCACCTTACGGTTTCACCGACCATGTCCGCCGCAACCATCCAGATCACCCTCCCCGATGGCTCCGTGCGCGAGTACGCCGCGGGCACGACGGGACTCCAGATCGCTGAGTCGATCGGCAAGGGCCTCGCGAAGGCGGCGGTCGGCATCGAACTCGACGGGGTAGTGCAGAGCCTGCAGCTGCCGATCGAGCGTTCGGCGAAGATGAAGATCTACACGCGCGAGACCAAGCAAGGCCTGGAGGTGATGCGCCACTCGGCCGCACACGTGCTGGCCGACGCCGTCAAACGCATCCGCCCGCACGCCAAGCTCTGGAAGGGCCCGCCCGTCGACGACCCGCGCTACGGCTTCTACTACGACATCGACTTCGGCAACGAGCCAATCACACAGGACGACCTGCCGAAGCTCGAAGCGCTCATGCAGGAGATCGTGCAGAAGGATGTGCCGTTCGTGCTCGAGTCGATGTCACGCGGTCAGGCCCGCGCGCTCATGGTGCAGCACGGCGAGGACTACAAGGTCGCGACGATCGACAAGATCCCCGCCGACCAGCAGATCACGTTCTACCGCTCCGGCGAGTTCATCGACCTCTGCAAGGGGCCGCACGTGCCGAGCACGGGCCGCATCGGCCAGGGCATCGCCGTGCTGGCGCTCGCCGGCGCCTACTTCGGCAACGACGCCGACAACAAGATGCTGACGCGCATCTACGGCCACGCCTTCGCCGACAAGAAGGCGATGGACGCGCACCGGCACAACCTCGAAGAGGCGGCGAAGCGCGACCACCGGCGCCTCGGCATCGACCTCGATCTGTTCTCGACGATGGGCGACCTCGGTGCCGGCCTCATCCTCTGGCACCCCAAGGGCGGCTTCGTACGCCACAAGATGGAGGAGTTCTGGCGCGTCGAGCACCTGCGCGGCGGCTACGACCTCGTCAACTCGCCGCACATCGCCAAGGCTGAT
>JAYUCN010000518.1:0-10370 GCA_043740335.1 Planctomycetota bacterium | reverse complement strand
GTCGAGCGCCGGTCGCTACCCGATCTGTGTGCAGGCAGGTGGCCTCGGCGGCGCGACGCGGTTTGCCGCGATCTTCGCATCGAGTGAAACGGTGACGGGCCGCAACTGGACGGTGACCGGCACTGCCGTGCCGGAACTGTCCGGGTTCGATGCCTATGTGCAACAGCTCATGCAAGGCGACGACATCCGCGGTGCTTCCCTCGCGGTGATCAAGGACGGTCGTCTGATGCTGGCGCGCGGCTACACCTGGGCCGAACCGGGCTACCCGGTCACGCAGCCGACCAGCCTGTTCCGGATCGCCAGCGCGAGCAAGGCGCTGACCAGCATTGGCATCCACCACCTCATGGCGGCCCCCTTCTCGCCGGTGAACGACAACCGCACGATGCTGAGTTTCTTCCCCGCGATCGCACCGTTGGACCCGCTGACCAACAACGTCACGCTGCTGCACCTGCTCACGCACCGCGGCGGCTGGGATATCAGCGCGCTCGGCTTCGACCCGGCGTTCTACGACTGGAACATCAACAACTTCTACGGCGGCACGCTGCCCATCACCAAGGACGACATCTATCAGTACATGACGACGCAGAAGCCGCTGCAGTTCGTTCCGGGCGCGTACCCTGGCGCCTACTCCAACTATGGCTTCATGATGCTCGGCAAGGTGCTCGAGCGCTCCAACCCGGGAATGACGTACGAGCAGATCATCAAGCGCGACGTGTTCACGCCGCTCGGAGTCACGCGGGCGCGCATTGGCGGTTCGCTGCTGGCGCAGGCCGCTGCCGGCGAGGTGCGCTACCATCCCGTGGGCCCCTACATCGCGTCCTCGGTGTTGACTCCGGCGCAGCCGATCGTGCCCGGACAGTACGGTGGCTGGAACCAGGGCAACCTCGACGCCGAAGGCGGCTGGATCATGGCCGCGCCCGACTATGCCAAGGTGCTGGCAGCGTTCTCGCTCGGTGATGGCAACCCGGTGTTGAACACGGCATGGACCAACCACATGTGGTCGACGGTCAGCGCCAGCTATCCCAACCTGCTGCGCGGCTGGTACAAGACCGATGTGCTGAGCAACGGCACCTGGAAGGTGCTGCACCACCACAACGGTGAGCTGCCGGGCACGGCCACGTTCTGCTGCGTGCGCAGCGACAACGTCGGCTTCTGCCTGTTCATCAACCGTGATCACTGGCTCGGCGACAACCCGCACGGGATCGACCTGAGCGGCATTGCCGATCAAGTGGTCCAGTGGCCCAACAACGACCTGTTCCCGTCGGTCGGCATTCCCTCGCTCTACACCCACGTGGGCGGCACGTTCACCGCCTACGGCAGCGGCTGTGCGGGCAGTGCCGGTGTGCCCAGCCACACTGGCCTCGGCACTTCGGAGGTCGGCTACAGCTTCAGTCTGCGCGTCGCGAACGTACCGTCGTCCACCTTCGGCATCGCGTGCGTCGGCTCCTCCAAGACCAACTGGATGGGCATTCCACTGCCGGCGGCGGTGGCCGGCGCGCCCGGCTGCAGCTTGCGTGCGGCACCGGACATCACCATCGCCACGCTCACCAATGCCGGGGTCGGCGTCGTGCCGGTCGACGTACCGATGAACCAAAGCCTGATCGGCCTCCGTCTCTACAGCCAGTATGCGGTGCTCGATGCGAGCGCCAACTCGCTCGGCCTGTCCTTCAGCAACGGACTCGACACGCTCATCGGCGGCTGGCAATGACGGCAGTGGCGGCCTGGCTGCCGCGACCGCGGTGAGCTGGTCGATCGGGAGGCGAGCACCGCGGTCGCTACACTGTGCATCCCCATGCCGTCGGACTCGCCCACGACCCCGTCAGAGCTGCCAAGGCTGATCGCCGAGCTGCTCGAGCGCATGGAAACGGAAGGTCCAGCCGCGATCGAGGCGGCGTGCGCCGCGCAGCCGGAACTCGCAGGCGCGATCCGGCAGCGCATCGCGCTGCTGCAGGGCATGGGTCTGCTCGACCTCCAGTCGCCGGCGCCAGGGACGTTCCCCGAGCGTCTGGGCAGTTTCCGCCTCGTGCAATGCCTCGGCGGCGGCGGCATGGGTGTCGTCTATCTGGCCATCCAGGAGCCGATCGGGCGCGAGGTCGCGCTCAAGGTGATCCGACCCGAGAACCTCTACTTCCCGGGGGCACGCGAGCGGTTCCAGCGCGAGGCTGAAGCGGTCGCACGCCTGCAGCATCCCGGCATCGTGCCGCTGTTCACCGTCGGCGAAGAGAAGGGCGTGCCGTACTTCGCCATGGAATACGTGCGCGGTGCCTCGCTCGACCAGATCCGCAGACGGCTCATCGGTCGCGATCCGGCCACGCTCACGGGCGAAGACATGATGCGTGCGATCGACCCGAGTCTGCCGTCGCGCACCGACGCGGGCGGTCCTGGGCAGCAGTCGAGCGGCTTTGGCCGCACCTGGGTCGGCGCCTGCCTGCGCATTGCCCTGCTGGTGTCGGAGGCGCTGGCCCATGCACACGCGCGCGGTGTGCTGCACCGCGACGTCAAGCCGTCCAACATCATGCTCACTTCGGAGGGACGCGTGCTGCTGCTCGACTTCGGCCTCGCGGAACTGGCCGGTGCAACCCACCTGACGCGCACCGGCTCCCAGGTCGGTTCGCTGGCTTACATGTCGCCCGAGCAGTTGCGCAGCGATCTTGGCGCCGTCGATGAGCGCAGCGACGTGTACTCGCTCGGGATCACGCTCCATGAACTGTTGGCGCTGCGGCCGCCGTTCCACGAGCAGAACATGGGCGCCCTGCAGCAGCAGATCCTCGCGGGCGTGCCGGAGTCGCTGCGGCAGCACAACCGAGCGGTCCCGCGGGACGTGGAGACCGTGTGCAAGACCGCGATGGAATGCGAGCGCTCGCGGCGCTACGCGACCGCAGCGGCGTTCGGCGACGACCTGCGCCGGCTGATCGAGCTGCGTCCGATCGCCGCGCAACGGACCGGTGTGGCACTGCGCACACGGCGCTTCGCGCAGCGGCACCCGGCGATGGCGGTGGCCTTGGTGCTCGGCATCCTGCTCGTGGTCGGCGGGCCGATCGCATTCGGGCTGGTCGAACACTTCGCCACCGTCAGGATCCAGAAGGCGCTCGACGGCGAACGTCGGGAGAAGGCCCTTGCTCACAGAAATCTCGAGCGCTCGTTCCGCGCGCTCGACCAGCTGGCGCTGCGCCTGTCCGAGGAGCGGCTCAACCAGATTCCGCACATGACCGAGGTCCGGCGCGATCTGCTCGCCGATGCGCTCAAGATCTACCAGGACATCCTGAAGGACCAGTCCGACGAGCCGGAGGCGCGGCTGCGCACGGCGGACACCGCGCGTCGCGTCGGCTCGATCCAGTGGCAGCTCGGCGACGTACCGGCGGCGATGCAAGCGCTCGACCAGTCGCTGGCCCTGCTGGAAGAGTGCCTGGCGATCGATCCGCACAGCATCGCGGCGCGCCTCGGGCAGGCCCTCGCCCGCCGCGTCAAGGCCGACGTCATGGCCAGCCGCGGCCAGCTGGGCGAGGCCGAGCGCTTGTGGCGCCTGGCGCTCGCCGCGTTCGAAGACCTGGCGGCGACGCAGCCGGACGACGCCTACCTGCAGTGGTCGCTGGGCCAGGCCTGCACCGAGTTTCCGCCCTTGCTCGAAGAACTCGGACACAACGCCGAGGCCGAAATCATCCGGCGACGCGCGGTCGAGATCCTCGACCACGAAGCCGGTCGGCACCCTGACGACCAGGAGATCGGGCTGCGGCTCACGAGCGCGCTCGCCAACTTCGGCGCGGCACTCCTCCTCCGCCACCGTCCGACGGAGGCCAAACCGCTCTTGTCGCGTGCCCTGACCCTGATGGAGCAGCTCAGGCCGGTAGCCGGTCGGCACGCCAAGGGCATCGCCATGATCCTCAGCAATCTCGGCCTCGCCCATCTCGAGGACGACGAGTTCCCGCAGGCCGAGCAGTACCTGCGCCGCGCGCTCGAGCTCGGGCGCAGCCTCGTCCGCGACTTCCCCAGCGAACCGATGCACGCCCATTCGCTGAGTCAGGTCCTGATCTACCTCGCCACCACGCTCAAGGAAGCCGGGCGCGCCGACGAGGCCGATGCCGTGGTCCTGGAGGCGGTGCAGCAGCTGCGGCAGTTGTGCCGCGAGCACCCCGACGTGCCCGACTATCGGGCGAGCCTCGCGAACGCGCTCGGTGAGCACGCCGACGCCTGCCTGCTCGCCCAGCGGACCGACGACGCACGGAGCGCGTACGCGGAGTCGCAACAGGCGATCGAGGAGCTGGTCGCCGACAACCCGCAGAACGAGCGCCATCACGCCAACCTGGCCTACACGCTGAACAAGCAGGCCGAGATCGCCATCGATGCCGGGGAGTTCGCGCGCGCGCGCGCGATCGCGGAGCGAGCGTTGACGGAACTGGCCGCGGCGCGCGGCATCAACCCGGACGACCCCAACACCGATGAGCTGACCTGTGCTGCCGCCATGCACCTGGGCGGAGCGTTGTATTGTCTCCACGACCACGCTGCACTGATCCGGCTGGTCGACGGCCTGGTCGCGCTCAAACGCGACACCCGGGACATCGTGTACCGGTGCGGCTGGCTGCTCACCTATGCGGCCAAGGTGACGGGGGACGACGACAGCCTGCCCGCGGCCGATCGAGAGGAACTGCAGACGCAGCGCATCGAGGCAGCGATCACCTGCCTGGCGCGCGCGCAGGAACTGGGCAGCCCGGTGGTCAAAGCGTTCCTCCTCGGCGACGACTGCCAGGTACTGCATCGCAGCCCTCGCTTCGCCCCGCTGGCCCGCAAGTCGTGAGCGACACGCGAGGCGCCGCGACCTCCGAGCGCCTTTGGCTCTTGGCCTGGCATGCCTGCCGCAGCAGTCAGTGGCCGCGTCGCTGCAGGCCGCCCAGCAGGCTGCCGAGGATCAGCACCATGCCGCAGATGCTCCACCGGTCGGGCCACACGCCGAACACGCAGGCGCCGAAGATGGTCGCAAACGCGACCTGGAGGTAGCCGACGGCGGTGGCGCGACCTGCGGCTTCGCGCTGGAGGCCCCTGGTCATCGCGACCTGCGCGATCTGCGTCGTGATGCCGATGCCGAGCAGCAAGAGCCAGCCCCTCGCGTCCGGCCAGACCCAGACCGGAATGGCGAACGGCGCCGTCATCGGCACCGTCATGAGCGGGAACCAGAAGACGACGATGAGCGGGTTCTCGGTGCGGCCGAGCTGGCGCACGGTCACGTAGGAGAGCGCCGACAGCAGCGAACCGAGCAGCGCCACGAAGGCGTACTGCCACGGGAAGTCCGCGCTCGCCGTGTGGCCACCGAACAGCCAGTCGGGACGCGCGATCAGCAACACGCCGAGCAGGCACACGCCGATCGACACGAGCACGCGGGTTTCGAGCCGTTCGTGCAGGAGCACCGCCGCCAGCAAGGCCGTGAACACGGGCGCGGTCTGGTGGATCACGGTCGCTTCGGCGAGCGGCAGGTGCACGACCGCGGCGTAGAAGCAGACCAGCGCGCACGAACCGGTGAAGCCACGCGACAGCAGGAGGCGGGGTCGTGTGCCGAACGGCAACAGCCCGGCGCGCCAGAGCACGAGTGAGGCCAGGAGCAGCGTGATGCAGCCGCGCGCGAACACGATCTGCATGGTCGGCATCGTCGCACTCGCGAGTTTGACCAGCGTGCTCATGACGGCGAACCAGAGCGCCGACTGCGCCATGTAACCGAGCCCCGATTCGCTGCGCACCGCGGTCGTCATGGGATGGAAGCCGGGTGCGCGACCCTCGGCCGGCGAACCTAGCCCCGGGTCTCGGCGGGTGCTTGGTCGAGCATCTGCGCGTAGCGCCTTCCCTTCCTGCCCTTCGCGGCCTTCTTGTGGTACGCATAACCGGCGATGAGCGGGAAGAACACCGTCGCCTCGCCGTAGACCATCTGCTCCTGGCTGGTCGAGACCTTGCCCCACGAGCTCGCTTCCTTGAGCGTGCTGCCAGAGAGAGCGCCGTCGCGTTCGTCGGCGACGGTGATCTGCACCGCGTATTTGTGCATCGATGCTTCGGTACCGAGGATGTCGGCCGCGACGACGATGTCCTGCGCGAAGTTCTTCGGCACACCGCCGCCGATCATGAACAGGCCCGACTCCTTGCTGGCCATCTTGATGCGCGTCAGTTCGAGGAAGTCCTTGACGCTGTCGAGGCTCATGGTCGGCTTGCCGAGCAGACCGTTCCTGTACTGGTGCTCGACGAGGCCGAAGCCGGCGCTGCAGTCCGAGAACGCGGGGCAGAAGATCGGCACGTCCTTCACGAACGCGCGCAGCACGATCGACTCCTTGTTCCTGCCCTTCTTCTGGAGCCAGCGGCCCATCTCGGCGATGAACTCGCGCGAACTGTACGGACGCGGGTCGAGCGAGTCGGCGATCTTCCTGCAGGTGTCGTCGCAGGCGCGCAGTTCCTCTTCGTCGATGAAGGTGTCGTAGATGCGGTCGATCTGGAGCTCGCGCAGCACGTTGTCGTCGACGAATGGCGTGCCCTGCCAGTGGCGGAAGCCGAGGCCCTCGAAGAAGTCCTGGTCGACGATGTTGGCGCCCGTCGAGACGATCGCGTCGACCATGTCGTGCTCCAGCATCTGCACGACGACCTTCTTGAGGCCGGCGGAAATGAGCGAACCGGCGAGGCAGAGGATCACGGCGCAGTCCTTCTCCTTGAGCATCATCTCGTAGATGCGCGCGGCGCGCGCCGTGTTGCGCGCCTGGAACGCCATCTTCTCCATGGCCTCGATGAGCGGCACGGGGTTCCACGTGTCGAGCGAGATGTGTTCGACCTTGGTCTTGAGCAGGTCCTTCTTCTTCATCGCAGTTGGAGCAGGGCGTTCAGGGAGTGTGGGGAGGAGGACAGGGACAGGTGCAATCGACCGGGTGCGTCGGCGGGAATGGAGGCTGCGCTCGGCGTGGACGCGAGCATCGCGGCGAGGCGAACGAGGTCCACTCCGCACGTGAGCCACGCGGCTTCCGCGTTGGCAGGGCTCGCCGCCGAAGGGCCGCGCAGCTTACCGTCGAGGGCGTTGTCGATCGCGCCCTGCATCGATTCTCGGGAGTCCTCGCCGCCGCCGATCTGGAGCCAGAGGTCGCCGACGCGGCCGCCGAACGAAACGAGGTCGCCGTCGGCGTTGGCGAGCCCGGGCAGCGGTTGCCTGCCGTGCACACGCGAACGCAGCAGCGGCACGCCGCGGTGCGTGCATGCCGCCGGCGTGAACTCGGCTTCGATGCGCTGGCTCGCGAGGTCGTCGGTGTCCTGCCGCAGGCGTTCCGGATCGGTGGCGCGGGCAGCGAAGGAGGCGCCGTCGCGCAAGCCGTAGACCAAGCCGAGGCGACCGGCTTGCAGGGCCAGATGGAACGAGCCGTCGAGCAGCGGCAGCAAGGCGCGCAGGTCGGCCTCGGCGGTCGTCGGGTCGCGGCGCTGGATCCCGAACGCGGTCACGAACGGCACGAACGGCGCGCAGACGGCGGGAAAGGTGTCGCGATCCACGGCGAGTTCGAGGCGCAGCACGGCATCGGGCCATGGCAAGTGCGGTGACGCTTCCTTCGCCGGGACGACCGTGTCCAACCAACGCGCGAACGGACTGTCCGCGAGCGGCACGAGTTCCAGATGGATGTCGTAGTGGCGCCCCGCGTCGACCTGCGTGACGACGACGTGCGCGGCTTCGAGCGAGCGTGCGAGCGCGAAGACCTCGGTGCAGAGCTCGCGGGCCGCGTTGCCCGGCAGGCCGACGAGTTTCGCGAAGCCCTCCGCGCGCGTCGCGAGTTGGCGTTCGACCGTGGCGACTGCCTGCGCTTCCTGTTGCAGCCACGCCGCGCCGCGCACGTCGACGACGAGCGTGTGCGCTGGCAACCGATCCACCGCAGTTGCGAACGTCGCCGTGCCGCTCATGGGCAGCACGACCTCGAATTGCTTGTCGGCGTCGAGGGCGGGCAGGACGAGGCCGAGAGGCTGTGCGAACGCCGCCATCCAGCGCGCCTCGTTGGCAACGATGCGCAGCAGCGGCGTGGAAGCGGTGGTCGCCTGCGCGGGTGCGAACGCGCCCGACAGCAGTACCGTCACCGCGAGGCTTCTGTGGTGTCCGTTCACGACTTCTGCTGCAGGCCGAGGGCGTCGACGAAGCCCTGATGCCGTTCCTGTGCCGGGCTCGTCGTCATGAGGCCCTGGATCTCGACGATCGTGCCGCCGTTGGGCAGCAGCGTCTTGATCATGTTGCCGGCCGCCTTGCCGATTGCCTTGTTGTCGCCGCCGACGAAGCACGTGTAGTCCTCGCTGCCGAGTTCGCGGTCGAGCACGATGACCTTGATGCCCTTCTCGATCGCTTCCTTGCAGACCGCGGCGAGCACCAGCGACTCCTTGGGCGAGACCAGGATCGCGTTGTAGTTCTGGGCGATGAAGTCGCGCACGATGCCGCGCTGCTTCTCGGTGTCGTCCTCGGCGGCGCGGTAGTCGAACTGGACCTGCGGGTAGCGCTTCGCGGCGGCGATCAGGTCCTCGCGCATCGCCAGACGCCAGGGTTCGTCGTCCGTGCACTGGGCCATGCCGATGCGGAACACGACGTCGATGGTCGGCGTCGTCGTCAGCGTGGCGGCATGTTGTTGCCGCGTGGCCGCCAGCACGACCTCGCCCGGCGACGGCACCAGCGTGCCGCCTTTGGCCAGCGTGGCCTTTGTGTAGATGCGCGTGCCGAGCACGATGCGACGCGGTGGTGCGATGCCGCTGCATGCCAGCAGCGCCATGTCGATCGCGGCGGCGGCACCGGTCGGGTATTCGAGCGTGGCGTCGAGCAAGCCATCGGCGACGTACTTCTGCCCTTCGCCGCGCAGGCCATCGACGCCGACGAACTTGATGCCGGTGCGGCCCTTCGCCTTGCACGCCTGGGCGGCGCCGGCGGCCATCGGGTCGTTGTGCGCGTAGACGAGGTCGATGCGCGGCAGGTGTTCGAGCGCCGCTTCCATCTCCTGGTGGGCGAGTTCCTGCTTCCAACGCGCGTCCGCGGCGTGCGCGACACGCAGCGTGCCGTCGGCGTTCTGGGCGACGACGCTGCCGTCGCCACCCGTGCACGCGGGGAACGCGCCGATCGACGCGAAGAGGACGAGAGCGCGAAGGTGGTTCATGGCCTGCGTTCCTGGAGCAAGACGGCGGCGAGGATGATGGCCCCCTGCACGCACAGGCGCCAGTGTGAGGGCACGCCGTTCACGGCGAGGACCTTTTCGAGGTAACCGATCGTGAGCACGCCGAGCACCGCGAGCACGAGCCCGCCGCGGCCGCCGCGCAAACTCGTGCCGCCGACGACGACCGCAGCGATCGCCTGGAGTTCGAGCATCTCACCCGCGGACGGGTTGCCGTGCACGTCGCGCGCCACCTGCAGCACTGAGGCCATCGCGGCGCAGAGCCCGCTCAGGACATAGGCCAAGGTCGTGATGCGACCGACCTGCACGCCCGACAGCCGCGCCGCCTCCGCGTTGTCGCCGACCGCGAGCAGGTGGCGGCCGAAGACGGTGCGATGCAGCAGCACGCTGCCCGCGAGCGCGAAGCATGCGAACAGGATTCCGGCGGTCGGGATGGCACCGACGCGACTGGCGAGGAAGGTCCAGAACGGCGGCCCTTCGCTGCCGGTCGGCATGAACTTCGAACTCGCGGGTTGGCCGGCGAGTTCGGGCAGGAACCGCGCGAGGCCGCGCGCGATGACCATGGTCGCGAGCGTGGCGAGGAACGGCTGCACGCGACAGCGCGCGACGAGGAGACCGTTCGCAGCGCCGATCGTGGCCCCGGTCGCGAGCGCTATGAGCAGCGCGAGCGGCCACGGCGCGCCGCCCTGGAGCTGCAGGCCCGCGAACACCATGCCGGCGAGGCCGACGACGGCGCCGACCGAGAGGTCGATGCCGCCGCCGAGGATGACGACGCACTGGCCGAGAGCGCAGAGACCGACGACACTCTGCGAGCCGAGCAGATCGAGGTGGAGCTGCAGGCGATGGAAGGCGCCGTCGCCGTGCCAGATCGTCCCGAGCAACAACACGCCGGCGAGTGCTCCGAACGCGCGCAGAGCAGGTGGTGCGTTCCTCACGACGACGCCGCCCGCGTGAAGTGCGACACGAACGCGGCGACGACGCGTTCGGCGGGCAGCCGGCTCGGTCGCAGGTCGCGCGTGATCTGTCCGTAGTCCTGCGTGGACGGCACGCCGAAGTAGAGCTCGGGGACCGGCTGCGTCGGCGGGTCCGCATTCCAACTCGCCCCGTCGTGGGTGGGTTCGAGGGTGGCGAAGTGGACCGCGAGCGGCTGCAGGTCGATGCGCGGCAAGGGATGGAACGTCACGAGCTCGAACCAGCTCTCGGTGCGATCGTGGTAGCGATAGCGGG
>JAYUCN010000517.1:0-10391 GCA_043740335.1 Planctomycetota bacterium | reverse complement strand
TGGCAGTCGATGGATCGGAGCGACGTCGAGAACGGTCTCGTCGTGCTCGGTTACGACGCGGCCTTCCAGGGGCTCATGGTCACGTTCGGCGTCGTGTTCTGAACGACGCCAGCGCCTGCTCGCCTCGAACCTGCGCCCGGCCTACCGCACGAAGCGGTACTTCACGATCGCCCAGACCGCCGCGATCGCATCGCGCCAGCCGATCTTCTTGCCGTCGCTGTACTTCCTGCCGCGATAGCGGATCGGCACTTCGAACACGCGCACGGCCTTGCGCGCGACCTTCGCGGTGAACTCTGGCTCGACCGTGAAGCGCTTGCTCTCGATCACGATGCCGTCGAGCACCTCGCGCCGGAAACACTTGTAGCAGGTCTCCATGTCGGTCAGGTTGAGGCCCGTGAACAGGTTGCTGACGAACGTGAGCAACCGGTTGCCGAAGTAGTGATAGAAGTGGTCGCGCTCGCGCTCGGGATCGCGTTCGTCGACGAGGTAGCGCGAGCCGTAGACGACATCGGCTTCGCCGCGCAGGATCGGCGCCAGCAGCACGGGATAGTCGGCGGGGTCGTACTCGAGGTCGGCGTCTTGTACGATGACGATCTCGCCGCGCGCGTGGGCGAAGCCCGTGCGCAGGGCGGCACCCTTGCCGCGGTTCTGGTCGTGCTCGAAGACGCGCACGTCGGGCAGCTTCGCGAGCTCGGCGAGGATCGTGCGGCTCGCGTCCTTGCTGCCGTCGTCGACGAGGATCAGTTCCTTCCTGATCGGGACCGCGCGCACGGCGGCCACGATGTCACGCAGCGTCGCCTCCTCGTTGTAGACGGGCATGACGACGCTGAGCAGGAAGTTGGCTTCTGGTTCTGGCGGCACGGACCGGCGGCAGTGTGCCACCCCCTCGCCCGAACGACAACTGCGGCTCCTGGCAGAGCACCATCAGGCTCGCGCCGATCGCGAACGTCACCGCGCAGGTACGCTACCGGGGCCGGTAGAAATCGTCGCGCCGGTATTTCGGCAAGTAGAAGTCGACCAAGAACGGGTTCCACGCCCGTTCCTCCTGCGCGAACTGATCCATCTCCGCGTACTTCAGCGACAGATCCAGAGTGTCGTCCTGCAGATCGATCGGCTGCAGCCGCAGCCCCACCCGTTCCTCGAACGGCACCAGTGGAATGATCTGGCCGTCCGCACCATCGTCCACGCGCAGCACGATCGCGCGCGCGCGCCGCAGCAGGTAGACGCGGTTCTCCTCGTTGCGCTTGAACAGGGTCGCGAGGTGGATCGAAAACACGTCCGACTTGGTCGTCAACGCCTTCTGGAAGTCGGTCTTGATCTGCGGATCGGGCAGGTTGGCGAACTCTTCGATCTGCTCGAGGTCGGCGACCGTCTCGAAGAACTTCATCTTCTTGTCGCTGCCAAGACGCAGATCGCCGAAGTCGGTCACGTCGGTCGACGGCGCTTTTTCGGCTGCCTTGGCGGCCTCCTCCTCGGCCTCCGTGTTGCGGTACTTCAGGATCGCATCGATGACGCGGTCCGGAATCTTCTCGGGCGGGAAGAGGGCCCGCAGCACCGGGCGCGACGCCGTGTTGAGGTTGATGCGGATGCCAATGCCTTCGGGCTGCGGCGGCGGCTCGGGCTCACCGCCCGGCGTGCTGCTCGAGGGCGAACCCTTGCCGGACGCGCCGGACGCACCCGACGCACCCGACGCGCTCGCAGGAGTTCCAGTCTCGGGCGGCGCCTCGCCGTTCGCCTGGGCTTGCGCCTTCTGCCTCGCAACCTTCTCGGGATCGCCGGGGTCGGTCTTCAGCGAGGTCCAGATCGTCAGCACGGACTCGAGGCCCAGATACAGGTGCCCGTCCTGGACCTTGTCGAAGAACAGGTCCTCGGTCATCGACGGCAGCATGAGCAGGTCGTCGAGGTGGAGTGGCACCGTGATCTCGCGGCGCTTCTCGTCGTCGGACTTGAGGCGCGGCCGCGGCAGCGCCTCCAGGTCGGGGCGCTGGCCCCATTCCTTGATCTGCTGCGCAAGGCGATCGGCGTCGCCGGTCGGAATATCGAACTCGGTGTCTTCGCGCAGGGTGTCGATCAACCGCACGAGACGGTCGCGCGAGAACTCGGCGAACTTCTCGTCGGGACTCCACAGGGCGAGGATGTTGAACTTGCGATTCTCGTCTTCGACGAAGACGTAGGTCGTGAGGTCGTTGTCGGCCTTGCCGACCGGGTGGAACCAGGCATCGCGACTGCTGTCGCACTTGGTGGAAGGATCGGCCTCCTCGCTTTCGCCACCGGCACCGGCGGCAGCGGCAGCGCCGGCCGCACCGCTTGCAGCCTTGCCGGCTCCTTGCGCGCCCGGCGTACCGCCGGCAGCGCCGCCCAAGGCCCCGGCGAGGCCACCTGCGCCTCCTGCCCCACCGCCCGCGTCTTCGGCCTGCCCGGCGAGATCCTGGAGCAACTGCTCTTCGGCATCGCCGAGCTGGTAGAGCATCTGTGTGCGCATGCGCGCGAGCAGCGCGTCGTTCTCGCCCGTGGATCGGACCATGCGACCGGCGACGACGAGTTCGGCCACCAGGATGTAGAGCAGGATCGAGAAGATCAGCGTCAACACCAGGGCCACGCCCTGCTCGGCGTTGCGGAGATCTGCGCACGGCACGGCGGGACTTCTGTTCATTGCAGATTGCATCGGGCGAACGGCGTTGGCGGCTGCGGATCCGGAAGGCGCTCCGACGGGCCATGGTAGCGCCTTCTTCCCGTCGCGTCGCGACGACATGGCATGGTGCCGGGAGAAGAGCTCGATGCCATCGACAGGTGCCCGCGCAAGCACCGATGGCGGATCAGGCTCCGAAGTGCTGCCGCAGCACGGCTGTGATCGAACGCGCACTGGTGCCATCCCCGTAAGGGTTCTGGACCTTGGCCATCGCCGCGTAGGCCGACGCATCGTCGAGCAGGCGCGTGACTTCCGCGACGATGCGGTCGCGGTCGAGCCCGACGAGCCGGGCGGCGCCAGCAGTCACGCCTTCGGGGCGCTCCGTCTTCTCGCGCAGCACCAGCACCGGCTTGCCGAGCGACGGCGCTTCTTCCTGCACGCCTCCCGAATCGGTGAGGATCAAGGCACTCGCCTGCATGGCGGCGACCATTTCCGGATAGTCGAGGGGATCACAGAGCCGGATGCGCGGTTGGCCGGCAAGGCGGCGCTCGGCCGGTCCGCGCACGGACGGATTCGGATGCACGGGAAAGAGGATCTCGATGTCGTGGCGACGCGCGAGCACGACGAGAGCCTGGCAGAGTTGCTCGAACGGTGCGCCGAGACTTTCGCGTCGATGCGCGGTGACCAGCACGAGGCGCCGGCCGCGTTCCAGCTGGAAGGGCGTCGCGTCGACACGCGACGCCGTCCACAGCAATGCATCGATGGCGGTGTTGCCGACCACGTGCACGGCGGCCGGTGCGATCCCCTCGCGCAACAGGTTCTGCCGCGCGGCGGCGGTCGGCGCGAAGTGCAGATCCGCGAGTCTCGCCACGAGCGAGCGATTGCCCTCCTCGGGGAACGGCTGCCACTTGTCGCCCGTGCGCAGCCCCGCTTCGACGTGGGCGAACGCCATGTGCCGGTAGAACGCGCACAGGGCCGTGGCCAGCACCGTGGTCGTGTCGCCCTGGGCCAGAACGACGTCCGGACACTCGTCGGCGAGCACGGGGTCCAACGCCGCGATCATGCGCGCCGTCAGGTCCGCGAGGCCCTGGCCCGGCCGCATCAGGTCGAGGTCGCGATCGGGCACGATGTCGAAGAACGCGAGCGTGTGGTCCAGCAGTTCGCGGTGCTGGGCCGTCGCCAGGACCCGACACTCGGCCCACGGCTCGCGGCGCAGAGCGTGCACGACCGGTGCGAGCTTAACGGCTTCCGGCCGGGTACCGACGACGACGAGGATGCGGCGCTGCATGGGATAGCCGGGTCCTGCGATTCTGGCACGGCGCTCGCGATCCGCAACAGGGACTTCTACGCGACCTCAGCCATTGCACCGGTCGCTGCTACCGCGTCATTTCAAGACTCGAGGTGCTCGGCGAGCCGCGGTCGGTGACGATGCGCGGCGTAATGTGGAATTCCACCGTCGTCTTCGTGCGCGTCGTCGAGGTCGAGCGGAACAAGAAGCCCAGGATCGGAATGTCGCCGAGCAGCGGCACCTTCGTCTCGCTCTCGAACCTCGTCTCCGACTTGAGGCCGCCGATGACGAGCGTGTACCCGTCCTTGAGGTACACGGTCGTGACCGCCGTGCGCGTGCTCGTGATCGGCGTGCTGACCGGCTTGGTGTCGGCGAACCCGGTGATCGCCGAGACGTCGGCGTAGACCTGCAGGATGACCGAGTCGGTGCCGGCGATGACCGGGATGATATTCATCTTCACGCCCACCGGCTTGAACTCGATGTCGGTCGCGACTTCGGTGCCGAGCTGCGTGATCTTCGCCTTCGGGAACGGGATCTGCGTCAGCGTCGAGATCGCGGCGACGCCGCCGTTGCGCACGACGAGTTTCGGCGAGCTCTGGATGTCGGCGAGGTTGTTGGCTTCGAGCGCCTGGAGCACCATGTTGAGTTCCCAGCTCTCGTGAATGCCGCCGAGCGTGAACAGGCCGAGGTCGGTGACCGGCGACGCGCCGACCGTCGGCTGCCGCAGCGGGAAGACGGACGTGTAGGCGCGCACAAGCGCGCCGCTGCTCAGATTGCCGAGGATCGGGGTGTTCGCATCGATGCCACTCACGCCGAACGCCAGCGCGTCTGCGGTCTGGTACTCGACGACGAGCACGGTGATCTCGACCTGCGGGATGCTCGAGTAGAACAGGTCGAGCGAGGACTCGAACGCGGCCAGCGCCGCGGGTTGGGCCGTCACCAGCGCCAGCGCCACCGACGGGGCATCCATGTACTTGTTGAGCAGCGGTTCGCCGCGCACGGCGGCCGGCTGGGGGGCGATCGGATCGGCGAGGTTCGCGCCACTCAGGATCTCGAACTCGGGCACGTAGGTCACTTCGACCTCGTGGTTGCGCAGCATGCGGCCGAGAATGCTGTGACTGTTGGGGCCACCGACCTTCATGCCGACCTGCGGAATGAGGGGGATGGCGCGGCTGATGGGCTTTTCTGGAATGATCTCCGTTATGAGCTTGAGGAAGGTCGCTCCGAGTTCGCCGGCGAGGAAGTACTGCTTCGTGACCGAGCCATCGACTCCGATCAGCACGCTGCTGCCGAACTGCAGGCGCAGGCGCGCGTCCCGCTGCTCGGGAGTTTCATGCGGATCCTGCGGCGCGCCAGTCGACGCCGACTTCGTGAGCGAGCCTTCGATGCCCCAGGCCATCGGGCCAAGGGTTGCGCCGCTGCCTGGCCTCCCCACCACGGCGGCGTCGAGCACACGTGGTTCTGTGCGGCGCGCTGCCCCGGTGTCCACGCAACCCACGAGCGCGAGCAACGCCGCACCGGTGAAGCGCTCGAAGCGAATGGGCACGCGAGGCACGTTGGCGATTCTGCGCGGAGCAAGGTCCCGGGGCGACGACTTTGTCCCGGAGCCCCTCGAGAACCTCACGCGCCGAGCTTCTTGACGACCTTGTCGGTCAGGTCGACCACATCCCGCCCCTGCTTGTCCGTGATGTCGTCCTTGCGGGTGACCATGTCACGGCTCTCCGTTGCCGCCACGTCTTTGACCGCGTCGCGAATGCGAGTGTTCATCTGCCCGACGAGCTGCTTGCCCTGCGCGGAATCGAGGTCGACCCCATCGGCCTGGATCTTCTTCCACTCTGGGGTCGCGTCCCGGAGTTTGGTTTCGTTCACGGTCGCCGGGGCCGTCGTGTTGCTGGCACTGCCCTGGTAGACGACGGCGCCCTTCTTCACGGTGACCTGCGCCGCCAGAGGCGCCAACGTGGCAAGGACGACGACGAGGAGAGGATGCAAGGTCCGGAAGATCATGGCGTAGCCCGTTGAGATAGCGTCTGAGCCCAAGAAACGGCCACAACGCCAAGGAGCATGAGCAAGCTCCGCTCCGGGCTATCGGTCACCCTTCGCCACCATCCTTTAGAGTGATTCTGATCAACTACTTCGGTTGTCTCAAAAAGTAATCGGTCACTCAGTCGGTCCCGATCGAGCGATGCTTCTTCCGTTATTGGCCACTGACTTGGAATCGGTCATCGGACGCGGAAGGCCGATAGTGCGCCCCGCGCCGACTGCCAACGCGCTCGATCAATCCAGCGGCAACCAGGGCCTGAAGGTCGCGCAGTCCCGTGCGGTGGGACAGACCCGCCGTCTCCATGTGGATCTGGGTCGTGTAGGTCCCACAGGACCGGATGCGCTCCAGCAATTCGCGCAGCCGCAGCGGCAGATTGTCCTTGGTGAACACGATCTCGTTCGCATCGACGGCGGCCGCGGTCGCCTGCGGCAAGACAAAGGTCACTTCCGTCGGCGGGGGTGAGACCGCGGGGGCCACGACGACGGTAGCTACGAGCGAACCAGCCTCGACGCGTTCGGGGACCGCGAGCGCTACCGCGGTCGACGGTGTCGACGGCGTCGCGGGCGCACTGCCAGCCAGCGCTTCCTGCACATCGCGTTGGTGCACGAGCTCGCTGCGTGCCAACACCATGGCACGAAACACCGTGTTGCGCAGCTCGCGAATGTTGCCCGGCCACTCGCGCCGGTAGAGCTCGTCCATGGCGTCGGTCGAGAGCGCCTTCGCCTGGCTCTGGCCACCTGCCACGACCTCGCGCCGGAAATGTTCGACGAGGTCGGAGAGCTCCTGTTTGCGTTCCCGCAACGGCGGCACGCGAACGACCATGCCCTGCAGCCGATAGTAGAGGTCCTCGCGGAACCGCCCCTCTGCCACCATGCGCGCAATGTCACGGTTCGTCGCCGCGATCACGCGCACGTCGACCTTGACGGGCTCGGTGCCGCCGACGCGGTCGACCTCGCCTTCCTGGAGCACGCGCAGCAACTTCACCTGCATGTCGAGGGGGATCTCGCCGACTTCGTCGAGGAAGAGCGTGCCACCGTCGGCTTGTTCGAACCGCCCGATCTTGCGCCGCTCGGCGCCCGTGAAGGCGCCCTTCTCGTGGCCGAACAGCTCGCTCGCGAGCAGCGTCTCGGACAACGACGCGCAATGCACCTTGACCAGAGGCCCACCCGCGCGCCGGCTCCACCGGTGCACGAGGTTGGTCAGCACTTCCTTGCCGACACCGGTCTCGCCCTCGAGCAGGATCGGCAGGTCGGTCGGCGCCACGCGGCGCAGCGTGCTGTAGACCGCGCGCATCGCCGGGCTCACGGCCGTGACGCCCGCGCGCTGCAAACTCTCGTCCGACTCCATCGCCGAAGCACCCGGCGTGTGCAGAGCGAGCAGGCGGGCGCGCAGCGCCTCGAACAGGAACTCGGCGGACGGCGCCTCGTCGGGGAATTGCACGACGACGCCGATCGGGCGTTGTTCTTCGACTTCGTTCTCGGGCAGCTGACGTACGAGTTCTGCCCAAGCAGTCCCCAGGTCGGCCAGGAAGGACTCGGCGGTCGCCCGCCCCACGCCTGGCAGCACCGCCTGGAACTGGCCGGCACCCGCATGGCAGAGCACGGCATTCTTGGGCAGGCGTTCGCGCAACACACCGGTGAAGCGACGCAGGCCGCGCGGCCGACGGTCGCCATCGCCGAGTGCGACCGCAACCATCGCGAGCGGTCGGCCACGCTGCTGCGCGAGCGACACTTCGTCGACCACGGCCCGGCGGAAGTAGTCGGGCGTGAACGTGCCGGTGACCGGGTCATGCACGGCGAGGCGATGCAACTGGGAACGCTCGAACGCCACCGCCGCCTGCGCCACGACCGTGCTGAGCAGTTCGAGATCGACCGCCAGCGGCTCGAGTCGTTCGAAGCCGAGCAGGACCACGCCGCGTGCCTGCCCGGCGAACACGATCGGCAGACCCGTGACAGAGCGACTGGAGGGCAGGATGTCGCACCAGGGCTGTGGCAGCGCACCCCGTCGCGATGCCGTCGAGAACGGCCCGACCAGCGGGGCGAGCTGAAGGCCGCCCAGCGGCAACACCATGGACTCCGCTTCGCCACCCGCGTGCACGACGAGTCGCTGCCCCGCTGCATCCAAGAGCACGATGCGCACCGCGTCGGCAGCGGTGTGGCTCGAGCAGAACCGCCGCAGCACGTCGAGGGTCGTGGCTTCGTCGTGCTCGGCCGCGAGTTCGCGCATCGTGCGATTCAGTGCCTGCAGATCCTGGAGCCGCCCCTGCAGATCGGCCGCCATCTGGTTGAACGTGCGCGTCAACCGCCCGATCTGGCCACCCTCCTCGACCGGCACGCGCGTCTCGAGCATGCCGCGCGACAACGACTGGGCCCCGTGCTCCAGCCGCTCGATGGGGCGGCTGATGCGGCCGCTGACGACGAACGACAGGAACGCCGCCAACACGACGAGCGAGCCGGCGACCAGCAGGAAGAACGCGCGCACGGGAATGCGGCCGATGGCGAGATCCATCGTCGCGCGCTGGTCCGGTTGCGCGACCACGAGCAGACCGCGCGGCGTGTCCTGCAGGTCGCGCAACACCTCGCTGCCGTAGACCCACGAACCACTCGCCGCGGAAGCGCGCTCGACCACGGGCGTGCGCTGTTCGACAGCAATCGCCAGCGCGCGCTCCCGCTGGCCCATGATCGGTGGATCGATGGCTTCCCCGAGCAGCAGGTCGGCGTCCGGCCGGCCGACGCTGGCCGCGAGCGGATAGCCACGTACGTCGGTGAGCAGCACGACATGGCCGGGTGCTAGTGCCCCGAGCAGGTTGCCGTCGAGCGGGCGACCCGCCGTGAGCACGAAGGCGCCACCCGCCACCGTCTGCTCGGCACGCACGCCGAGCATCAGCACGCCCCACTGCATGAAGACACCAGGCTCGATTCGCGCCGGTGCTTCCCCATTCGCGAGGCGTTCGTCACCCGCCACCACCACGAGCGGCGTCGCCTTCTGCTTGCCGAGGATCGGCTGCCATTCGAGCCGCAGGAACCCACCGCGCCATTCCGGCGGCAACTGGCCGGCGAGCAGCTTCTGCAGTTCGCCACCGACCAACGGTGCGTTCTTCTCGAGGTCCGCTTCGGGCAACGATCCGAGGCGGCCGACCGCGAGGCCGACCAGATCGCGCAACCACTGTTGCGCCGAGGTCTGCACCTTCGCCTTCTGGTCCTCGAGCTGACCGATGGCACTGCGAACCGTGCCGAGCATGCCCTCTTCGACATCGGACTCGTGGCCACCCTCCAGCACCGAGACGAGCACCAGCGACAGCAGGCCGAGTGGCAGCAGCGATGCGACCGACATGACCGCCATGAGGCGGAACCGCAGGTTCGTGGCGACGACGATCAGTTCGCTCAAGAGCACCAGCAGGAATGGCGTGCTGATCAGACACAGCAGGAAGCCGAGGCGGTTGTCGTCCCGGCGTTCGACACTCCATTGCCGATCGGTCGACGCGACGCTGAGCACGGCGCCATCCCAGCCATCCCCGGTCAGTGGCGTGAACAACACGACGCGGCGGCTGCCATCCTGCGGCAGTTCCTCGGTCGGCGTCACTTCGGTACCCGTGACGGCGCGTGGCAACGCCACGACGTCCTTTTGCTGCTCCGGCGGCAGCGTCGTTTCACTGAGGCGGCCACCGCGATAGATCGTGATCGCCGCGGACTGCAGGCGCGTGCGCGCATCCTCGCTGAGTCGGCGCTCCTGACCCTCCCGCACCAGCGGCGAGTCCGAGGGATCCTGTGGTGCCGCGGCGCGATCGTTGCCCAGCACCACCGAACGGAACCGCATGCGGTACTCGGCGACGTTCTTGAACTCGATCGAATCCAGCACGGCATCGGACGGCAGATCGAGCACCGGGTAGCCGAGGTTGACGTGCCGTTCCTGGCTCTCGTCGATCCAACTCAGCGCGATCGCGGCGGGCGACCCATCGGGCGGCGTGTCGCGCGTGTTGTAGACGGCCAGCTCATAGAACATGCTGACCTGGTGCTCGAGCACGATGCGCTTTTGGCCACCATCGGCAAAATGCAGCAGGATCTCGGCCACCCGCGCCCCGGGATTCGCGATCGGCAGACCGGGATAGACCGCACGATAGAAGAACCAGAGTTTCTGCGGCGGCTCGGCGGTATGCGGGATCGCCACCTTGGCAGCAGAACCCGGCGCCAGCTCCAGACCCGCGTCCTGCGGATAGGGCCCGCGCAGGTCGGTGAGCACACCATCCAGGGTCGGGGCGCCGAGCAGGAGCGGTTGGATCTGTCCCTGCTGCGCGCCCTCCAACGACAGGCCGACCAGCCGCAGATCCGCGCCGCGTTCCGCCGCCACCGTCAACGCGCGCAGATCGCGGTCGAGCACGACCGGCACCACGCAAGCCTCCCAGAAGTCGCGCCCCAACGAAGCGCCATCGGCGA
>JAYUCN010000516.1:0-4307 GCA_043740335.1 Planctomycetota bacterium | reverse complement strand
CCCGCGTTGCGCGCGCGCGCGAAGCACGAACCCGGCGACGTGCTGTTCCTGTCGCGCACGGGGCGACCGCTCGATCGCGTGCGCGTGTTCCAGATCGTGCGCGAGGCCTGTGCGCGGGCCGGCCTCACCGTCGCCTGTTCCCCGCATGCGCTGCGCCACTCGTTCGCGACGCACCTCGTGGCCGGCGGCGCCGATCTGCGCTCGGTGCAGGAGATGCTCGGCCATGCTTCGCTACAGACCACGCAGGTCTACACGCACGTCGACCACGAACGGCTGCGCGCCGTGCACCAGAAGCTCCATCCGCGCGGGTGAACTCAGCGCGCGGCCACCCGGTGGAACACGTAGAGCGTTTCGTCGCGCGCCTCGAGCGAGCAGGTCAGCACCTGCACGAGTTGGAACGCGCGCAGACAGTCCGGCTGTGCCGTCAGCAATTGCAGCTCGTCGTACCGCAACACCAGCACGACGCTGCCGCCACCCGGGTCGGCGCCGAGTTCCGCGGTCGCCGCCGCGAAGCGATCCGGAGCCAGTTCGCGCACGCCGATGCCTGGATGCGCATCGCGCGATGGATCGCGCCAATGATTCGGCCGCAGGTAGCACGTGAGGATCGGCGCCCCGGCCCCGGCCCCGACCAGCAGACCCGGGCGTCCCGCCACCGTGTTCAGTGCGGCATCCTTTGCGGCGCGCCACGGGGCCCGCTGCCCTTGCTGGAACGTGATCTGGAGGAACGTGTCGACCGCCAACGAGAAGCCGAGGGAGAGCGGGACCAGGGCCCCCGCCACGAGCGCGCCAGGCTTCGACCCACCCACGAACGCACGCACGAGGGCCAGACAACGAAGTCCGGCGGCGACCGCCAGCAGCAGCAGCGGCGGCAGTACGAGCACCAGGTGGTCGACGTCCACAGGACCGCCCACGGCGGCGACGAACGCAAGCACACACCCCGGCACGGCAACACCGCATGCGAGTTGCCAGGGCCACGGCCGCGCGAGCAGGAGGCCCGCCAGGGAACAGAGTACCAGCGGCACGCGGGCTCGGAGCAGCGCTGAGCCGAGCCAACCGACGAACGGCCCCGACGCCGACGAGGCCGGTGCGTGCGCACTCGCCCACCACACCGGCACCACGAGCAACAGACCGCACGCCACGGCGATCCCAGCTCGCCCACGCCGCGAAGCCGCGGGCCACCGACTGCACGACACCACGAGCGCGACGACGAGGCCGGTCAGCCAGCCGATCGGATGGCACACCCCGGCGAGGATGACGAACAAGAGGAAGCTGCACCAGCGTGAACGCGCCGCTGCCATGCTGCCTGGCACCACCGCCAGCGCGGCCAGCGCGAAGAACAGCGCCACACCCTGGGCGACCGCCGTCTGACTCATGGCGGTGTGCCACGGGTGGATCGCCAGCAGCGCCGCGGCGACGAGGGCCGTGGTACGCGCGACGATGCGGCTGGCGACGAGTGCAAACAACGGCACGACGAGCATGCCGACGAAGACGAACGGCAGACGCAGCCAGCCCTCGCCTTGTGCTGGCAGGATGCCGACCTCGAACAACCAGCGCAGGGTGACGAAGACGAGCGGGTAGCGGCTCGCTTCGCTGGCGAAGAACCCGGCGCTGCCATCGAAGGGCAAGGTGACGCTGCGCCACGTCTCGGCTTCGGCGGCGGACAGCGACCACTGCTCGACGTGGAAGAGGCGCAGGGCGGCACCGACGACGGTGATGCCGAGCAGCAGCCACAAGTCGCGCGTGCGCCAGATGGTGCCGGCTGCCTCGAGCTCGCTCGCCACCGCAGGGTCGGATGCAGTTGGTCGCCTTGGCTCGGTCATCGCGAGGCGTCCACCATAGAGAGCGATGGGCCGGTTGGCGACACTGCAGAGGACCGTGCAATGACCCGTCGCGTGGGACCGGCCGCGATCCCCGAGCCTGGCAGCGCCGCGACTAGCCGCGTGCGGAGCCGACCGGTTCGTGTGAGTTCGCGGGGGCTGCCGCGGCCAATCCAGCGACCCCGGCGCCACCCATCTTGCCGGGCACCGCCTGCATCTCGGCGGCTTGCGCCCGCCGATCGGCGCCGGGTTCCCAGGCCGCGCCCGTGATCAACCGCGCACCGCGCGAGAACGCGAAGTACTGGAAGGCCCACCCCATCATCACGACCAGCCGATTGCGATAGCCGATCAGATAGGCGATGTGCACACACCACCACAGCCACCACGCGAGGAAGCCCGACACCTTGAGGCCGCCGATCTGCCCGACCCCGGCGGCGCGCCCGATGGTCGCCAGCGAACCCTTGTCGCGGTAGCGGAACGGCACCGTCGGCTGGCCCTGCAGCCGCCGCACGATGTTCTGCGCCGCTGCGCGCCCCGACTGGATCGCCGCGGGCGCGACACCGGGCACCATCTTGCCGTTCTGTTCGCGGCTCATGAGGTCGCCGACCACGAACACCTCGGGATGGCCCGGCAAGCTGAGGTCGGGCTCGACCAGCACGCGGCCGGCGCGATCGGTCGGCACGCCGAGACTCTTGCCGAGCGGCGACGCCGCGACGCCCGCCGCCCACAAGACCGTGCGCGCCGCAATGTGCGTCTCGCCGAACCACACGCCGGTCTGGTCGATGCGCGTCACCTTCGACGACAGCTTGACCTCGACGCCGAGGTGCTCGAGCTGTGCTTGCGCCTTCTGCGACAGGCCCGGGTCGAAGGGCGGCAGCACGCGGTCCGTGCCTTCCACGAGCAGCACGCGCACGCTGCGCGGGTCGAACGAACGGAAGTCCTTGGCGACGGTGAGGCGACCGATCTCCGACAAGGCACCGGCGAGTTCGACGCCGGTCGGGCCGGCACCGACCACGACGAACGTCAACATCGAACGCAGCTTCACCGGATCCGTCTCGTGTTCGGCGGCTTCGAAAGCCGACAGCACACGGCGCCGGATCTCGAGCGCATCTTCGATCGTCTTCAGCCCGGGCGCCCAACGCTCCCACTGGTCCTGACCGAAGTAGCTGTGCGTAGCACCGGTCGCCACCAGCAGGTAGTCGTAGGCCAGCGGTCCCTCGGCGAGTTCGACCGTGCGCGTCAGGAGGTTGATGGCCGTCGCCTGGGCCAGCAAGGTGCGCGCGTTCTTCTGGCCACTGAGCACCGAACGGATCGGGTAGGCGATGTCGCCCGCGTTCAGGGCCGCCGTCGCGACCTGGTAGAGCAGCGGCTGGAACAGGTGGTGGTTCTTGCGATCGAGCAGCGTGATGCGAACGGCCGCCCGTCGCAGGGTGTGGGCCGCCGACAAGCCGGCGAAGCCGCCGCCGAGGATGACGACGTGGGGTACGTCCGGTGAACCCCGGTTGGCCTGGTCTTGCATGTCGTCTCGCTCCGTGGCGACCGTGTCGGTCGGTGCGAGCGCATCGACGGAATCGAACTGTCCACTCCATGTCGGCCGGACCGAGCCGTTGCCATGGTTGAGTTCCCCGCCGCCGTGCTGCATCGTGGTGCCGTGCCATCCGCCATCGCCACGCCGACGGCCCGCCAGCACCTGCAGGCGCTGGCGCTCGCCTGCCTGTGCGCGGTCCTCTTCCTGCGCGATGGCCTGTTGCCCGGCAGAGCACTCGTGCCGCATCCGCCCGAGCTGTTCGACGTGCACATGGCCGAAGCGATGGCGCGCGGCACCTTCGATCCAGTCGATGCGTACCGCGGCAACGTCGGCATGACCGACAAGTACATCCAGTCCCTGTGCTGGGACCGCGTCATGCACGACCGCTTCCGGGCCGGGCAACTGCCGCGCTGGACCAACGACATCGGCGGCGGCGCGCCGTTCGTGCCGCAGATGGCGCAACCGTACCAGCCGATCAACCTGCTGCTGCTGCTGCTGCCGAGCGAATGGTGGTACGGCTGGTGGTTCCTCGTGCATCAGGTGCTGTTCGGCTGGTTCGCCTACGCGTTCCTGCGGCGCCTCGGTTGCCAGCACGCAAGTGCGCTGCTCGGCCTCGTCACCGCGGTGCTCGGTCTGTGGACGCAGTGCAAGCTGCACCACAACGTGATCCTCACGGCGGCCCTGTCGCTGTGGCCGATGCTGTCTGCGGTGCACGACCTCGTCAGTGCGCAGGTCACGGGCCGCGCGCGGCGCTGGACCATCGGCTGGCTCGCGCTGTGGACGGGCCTGTCGTGGTCGTCGGGCTTCGTCGTCGTCAGCCTGCAGGCGACATACTTGACTGGGTTGTTCGCGCTGTTCCTCAGCGTGCGGCAAGCGCGCGGCGAACGTGTGCGTGGTCTGCTGTCGGTCGCCATCGGCCTGCTGCTCGGGGCCATGCTGTCGCTCGCGAACATGCTGCCCGT
>JAYUCN010000515.1:0-4309 GCA_043740335.1 Planctomycetota bacterium | reverse complement strand
AGGCGCTGAATCGCGGCGACGAGGATCCGGGTCTCGGCGACGAGTACGGTTCGGACGCGAAGAAGACGCTCGACAAGTTGTTCGACTGACGACCGCATCGAGGTCTCGCAGCGGGCCGGCCGTGGTCACCACCACGGGCGACCCGCTGGCGGTTTTGGCTCCTCGTTTGTCGCCCTCGTGCAAAGAAAAATCAGAAAATCCGACATGCACTCCAGCCTGATCGATGGCGCATGATTTCAGGCGATAGATGCTTGAAGAATCAACGTCTGTTACAGATTCGCAGTGTTGACACGGTGTGCCGAAGCCGCAGTATCTCAAGCCTCCAACGCGAGTTCCGGTGAATTCGAGTCGCGAGTGTGCCGATCAGCTTGTGTGGCCGGAGTTTCGGTGCACACTTCGGTGTTGCCCCGCCGGTCTTCCCCTACCGAAACCCTAACAAGGACAGAGTGTAATGGCTGCCAAGAAGAAGGCAAGAAAGGCGAAGAAGGCGAAGAAGGCCACCAAGAAGAAGGCCAAGAAGTAGCCCTTCCCGGGGTGCCGGTTGCTTCACGGCGACGGCTGCCCCGCCGACGAATTCGAGACGGGGTTCGGCTCTTGCCGGGCCCCGTTTCGTCATTTCCTGGAGCCGCTTGCAGAGGCCGCGCCTGGCTGTCCGGGAGAGGGCCGTTCGTGCAAGCAAGTGCCAGTCCGTGCCAGTCAGTGCAAACGCTGGCCAGGACGTGCACCGGCATCCGGCGACAGGAGGAAGACGTCACCCTCGGTCCCGGCGGCGATCACCATGCCTTCGCTGACGCCGAACTTCATCTTGCGCGGGGCGAGGTTGGCGGCCATGACGACCAGCCGGCCAACCAGTTGGGCCGGTTCGTAGGCACTCTTGATGCCAGCGAAGACGTTGCGGGTCTGGTCGCCACCCAGGCTCAGCGTGAGGCGCAGCAACTTCTTCGCCTCGGGCACGGTCTCGGCAGCGGTGATGCGGGCGATGCGCAGGTCGACCTTCTGGAAGTCCTCGATCGTGATCTCGGGGGCCAGGGGTTCTTTCGCGAGCGCTTCGGGGCCATCGCCTGACGCCGCCGGAGTGGCCGTGGCGGTGGCGACTTGCGTGTCAGGCACCACGATGGCCGCGGGTGCAAAGATCGCCGTGACGTGCACCTCTTCGGCGCGGCTCATCATGTGTTCGAACTTCGCGATCGGCGTGCCGATCCGGGGCTGTTGCGCGAGGTCCCATCGGATCAGCGGTTCCTGCAACAACTCGCCGGCCCTGCGGGTGAGTTCGGGCAGTACGGGCGCCAGGTAGATCGCGATCTGTCGGAACAGGTTCAACACGACGGTGCAGATGCTCTGGAGTTCTTTGGCTCGCGCCGGGTCTCGCTTGATCGTCCAAGGCGCCTGCTGCTCGACGTACTCGTTGGCCGCGTCGGCCAGTGTCATGACGAGACGGGTGGCCTCACGGAAATCGCAGGCCTCGTAGGCGCTGGCGATGGGTTCGCTGGCCGCAGCAGCACGCGCGAACAGGCCACCATCAAAGGGATACTCGGCACTGAGTCCGGTCGTTTCGACGAAGCGCGCGGAACGACTGGCGAGGTTGACGACTCGGCCGACGAGGTCGCTGTTGACCTTGCCTGTGAACTCGGCGGTGTTGAAGTCGAGGTCGTCGATCTTGCTGCTGAGCTTGCTCGCATAGTAGTAGCGCAGCCAGCTCGGATCGAGATGCTGCAGGTAGCTCTCGGCTGTCACGAAAGTGCCGCGCGACTTCGACATCTTCTCGCCGTTGATGCGCAGGAAGCCGTGGATCTGCACGCGCGAGGGCAGCTGGTAGCCGCCCATCTTCAGCAGCGCTGGCCAGAACAGCGTGTGGAAGTAGGTGATGTCCTTGCCGAGGAAGTGCACGATCTCGCACTCGGGATTGCGCCACCAGTCGTCGACCCGTTGGCCGGTGCGGTTGCACCATTCGGTGGTGCTCGCGATGTAGCCGACGGGCGCGTCGAACCAGACGTACCAGTACTGCCCCTTCGCGTCGGGGATCGGAAATCCGAAGTAGGGGGCTGGACGCGACACGTCCCAGTCCTGCAGCGGCTTGTCGAGGAAGTGGCCGGTCAGGTAGTTGGCGACCTCCACCTGCAACGCACCGCTCCGCTGCGTCCATTCCGTCAGGAACGGCTGCAGGCTCTCGAGCCGCACGAACAACTGCTGGCTCGGCCGCAGCTCCGGCACGGCACCGGAGTGCGCGCTGCGCGGGTTCTTCAACTCGGTTGCGGCGTAGGTGGCGCCACACACCTCGCAACTGTCGCCGTACTGGTCCTTGGCCCCGCAGCGTGGGCAATCGCCCTTGACGAAGCGATCGGCGAGGAACGTTTTCTGCACCGGATCGTACAGGCGTTCGACGGCGCGCTCGACGATCATGCCCGCCGCGCGCAAGGCGGCCCAGATGGCCTTGCAGTGTTCGTAGTTCGTCGGGCTGTTGGTCGAGCCGTAGTGGTCGAACGAGACGCCGAAGGCGGCGAAGTCGCGCTGGTGTGCGATGGCCATGTCGGCGATCAACTGCTCCGGCGTGCGCCCTTCCTTCTGCGCGCGGATCATGATCGCGGTGCCATGTGTGTCGTCGGCACACAGATAGGCGACGCGGTGGCCGCGCAGGCGCTGGAAGCGCACGAAGATGTCGGTCTGCAGGTACTCGACGAGGTGGCCCAGGTGGATCGGTCCGTTGGCGTAGGGCAGCGCACTGGTGACCAGGATCTGGCGAGGCATCGTGGCGGAGAGGCTAGCCACGCGCGCACGCCGGTTCACGTCACGGTTCGTTTCTCGAAGTGCAGGTACGAGGCAGTGGCGGCGACCGCCGCTGTGCCAGCGAGGGCGAGCACGTTCACGAACGGTACCGCCGCGGCCAGCTGCAGGCCTGCGCCGGTGCCGAGCGCGCGCCAGCGGTTCTGCCACAGGACCCGCAGGCGGCCGGCGAGGCCAAGGCCGCGGACGGCCATCGGCGCTTCGAACCACACGATTGCGGCCGAGCCAGCCCCGAGCACGAGCACGATGGGGAGCCCGTACGGCAGCAACACGAGCAGTAGTGCCAGTGGCAACGCCGCGGCGGCAATGGCGAGGATGCGGACCCGATCGCGCAACCGCAGCAGGCCCGCCCTCGTGTCCGGCCGGTTCGCTGGTCCCAGCATGCGCAGCTCGGTCGCCACCCGCAGTGACTCGTGGGCCGGGCCGACGATGGCGTCGAGCAAGGCCGGGCCCAGCAGCAACCAGGTGCAGAGGAGCCAGAGGTGTGGTCCCGCATCGACGCGCGACGCGCGCAGCCCGTCGAGGATCCACCATGAGCCCAAGAAGCAAGCGGTGAACCACGGCAACAGCACGAGCCAGCCGAACAAGACGAAGGCCGAGAACGCCAGCGCATTGGCGGCAACGGGCAGGCGCAGGATGCCGACGAACTCCTTGCCATGCAGCAGCGCGAACACGGCCTGGTGCACGTCGCGCGCGCCGCGCCAAGCATCGGCCAGCGGAAACCCGTGGCTCGTGCGCACCGCGCCGGTGCCGTGCAGCGAGCGGGCCCGACCATGGCATCGTGCGCACGGTCCACCCTGATCGAGGTGGCCACACGCGGGGCATCGAGTCGTGGCGATGTTTGTCACGCGGCAGTGGGGATCGGAGCGTCACCGGGCGGCGCCGGGATTGCTTTCCTTGCCGGCCGGTCGCGTCTATCGTGCGCCGTCCGCGCGCCGTTTCCAACGCATCCATGAGCGATCCCTACAAGGCCCTCGACTTCTACAACGTCGACGAACTCTACTCCGACGAAGAACGCATGATCCGCGACACCCTGCGCTCCTGGGTGTCCGAGCGGTTCATGCCGATCATCGAAGAGCACAATCGGGCGGCGACGTTCCCGAGCCATCTGATCCCCGAGCTCGGCGAGATGGGCGTCTACGGCGCCAGCCTGACGGGCTACGGCTGTGCTGGCTTGTCGCCGATCGCGAGCGGCCTCATCTGTCAGGAGCTCGAGCGCGGCGATTCGGGCATGCGCTCGTTCGTGTCCGTGCAGGGCTCGCTGTGCATGTTCCCGATCTGGGCGTTCGGCAGCGAGGAGCAGAAGCAGCGGTACTTGCCGAAGATGGCCAAGGGTCAAGTCATCGGCTGCTTCGGTCTCACCGAGGCCGACTTCGGCAGCAATCCGGGTGGCATGCTCACGAAAGCCGTGCAGGACGGCGACCACTACGTGCTGAACGGCAGCAAGTACTGGATCACGAACGGCAGTGTCGCCGACGTCGCGGTGATCTGGGCCAAGGCCGAGGAGGGCGTGCGGGGCTTCGTCGTG
>JAYUCN010000514.1:0-1727 GCA_043740335.1 Planctomycetota bacterium | reverse complement strand
ACCGGATGCCCAATGGGGATGCGGATGGCACCCTGCGACCGCCGCATGCAGAATGAGCATGCGTCGCTTGCTTGCCGCGTGGTGCTGTTGGCTGGCGATGCCAGGTTGCTGGACGGCGCCTCTCGTGACCCCGGATGCCGTGGTCGACGTCTGCGTCTACGGGGCCACGTCGGCCGGTGTGATCGCCGCGCTGCAGGTGGTGTCGCAGGGCCAGTCGGTCGTGCTGCTCGATTGTGATGGTTGGGTTGGCGGGCTCACGACCTCGGGCCTCGGTGCCACCGATGTCGGCAACCAGGACGCGATCGGCGGTCTGGCGCGCGCGTTCTATCGCCGCCTGCGCGAGCACTACGACCGTCCCGAGGCGTGGACCGCGGAGCGACGCGAAGCGTTCCCGGGTCGCGGCCACGAGGCGCGCAGCGACGCTGCCTGGACCTTCGAACCGGGCGTGGCGCAGGCGACGTTTGCGGCGATGCTGCGCGAACGCGGCATCGGGCTGATGCGCGCGCGCCTCGATCGCAGTCCCGGCGGCGTGCGCAAGGACGGTGCCCGCCTCGTGGCGTTGCGATGCGAAGACGGAGCCGTGGTCTCGGCGCGCTGTTTCCTCGACTGCACGTACGAGGGCGACCTGCTGGCTGCGGCGGGCTGCGAGTTCGTTGTCGGTCGCGAATCGAACGCGCGCTACGGCGAGACCCTGAACGGCGTGCAGACACAGAACGCGCGCTTCCACCAGTTCGCGGTGCGCGTCGATCCCTGGGTCGTACCGGGCGATCCCAGCAGCGGGCTCGTGCGCGGCGTTGCTGGCGGCGGCCCCGGCGTCGAAGGTGCGGGCGACCACCGCGTGCAGGCGTACTGCTTCCGCGTCTGTGCCACCGACGACCCGCAGAATCGCATGCCGTGGCCGAAGCCGGCCGACTACGACGCGCGCGACTACGAGCTGCTGCTGCGCCACTTCGAAGCCGGCAGCACGCTGTCGCCGTGGCATCCGGTGCCGATGCCGAATCGCAAGACCGATTGCAACAACAACGGGGCGTTCTCGACGGACTTCGTCGGCGCGAACCATGACTACCCGACCGCCGACTACAGAACGCGCGCCCGCATCGTCGATCTGCATCGGCGCTACCAGCAGGGGCTGTTGTGGACGCTCGCCAACGAGCCGCGCGTGCCGAGCAAGATCCGCGACGAGTTGCAACGGTATGGCCTGCCGCGCGACGAGTTCGTCGAGAACGGGCACTGGCCACCGCTGCTCTACGTGCGCGAAGGCCGGCGCCTCGTCGGCGCCACGGTCGTCACCGAGCACCATTGCATGGGGCGCGTGATCGCGCCGGATCCGGTTGGCCTCGGTGCCTACGCGATGGACAGCCACAACGTGCAGCGCTACGTGGCTGCCGACGGCAGCGTGCGCAACGAAGGCGACGTGCAGGTCAAGGTGCCCCGTCCCTGGGGCATTCCCTACGGTGCCCTGCTGCCGCAACGCACGCAGGCAGGGAACCTGCTCGTGCCCGTGTGCGTGAGTGCCTCCCACATCGCCTACGGATCCTGCCGCATGGAGCCGGTCTTCATGGTCCTTGGGCAGTCGGCGGCGATCGCGGCGGGGCTCGCCCTCGAACTCGGAGTCGCCGTCCAGGATGTTCCCTACGCACGTCTGCGCGAGCGCCTGCTGGCGGCTGGGCAGGTGCTACTGTGGCCTGCACCTGCGCGTCGCGGGTCCTGATGGGCTGCACTGCCTT
>JAYUCN010000513.1:0-1728 GCA_043740335.1 Planctomycetota bacterium | reverse complement strand
CACCACGTAGGACGCGTACTTCGGCCAATCGTCGGACGGGTTCTTCGCAACTTCGAACACCGACCACCACGGTGGCCCCTTCATCTTCATCGCATTGCCCGGCTGCGGCCCCCAACTCGTCTGGAAGAACACGTGGTCGGCCCGGCGCAGAGGGTTGTTCATGTAGATGTGGACCTGACGCTCCACACCGCCGTCGAAGACGGTGGCCCAACTGCTGAAGTCGCGCGGCGTCATGGTGCCGGGATGGTCGGCCTTCTCGAACTTGTCGAGCCGCACGCGGAACGGCAGATCCCAGATGATGCGTCGCAGGTCCAGGCCGAAGGTCGCGCCATCGACACGGAACGTGAACGGCTCGCGTTCTTCGGCGAACGGGCGCGCATCGAACCCATGCAGGATCGCCTGGTGCTCCTTGCGGCCGACCTTCTCGATGACCTTGACGTAGCAGCCGGCGACGTTGTGTTCGTGCTCCGGCTCGATTGGCGCCTCCTGCAGGAAGAACCCGGCACCATCGGCATCGGTGACGACGGGCAGGCTGGCCTCGAACATCGGCCCCTTCTGGCGCGGTCTGCAGTTGTCGAGCCAGTGCGTGACGACGAGCAGGAACGGCAGGTCCGGCGCGGACACCGTCACGCTGCCCGGGCCGCGAGCGGCCGCAGCGAACTGCGCCGCCGGCACCGTGCGCTCGATCATGTTCTCGCCATCGACGCGCAGCAGGGCCAACTCGTAGTCGTGGAAGCTGACCATCGTCGACGTCTGCTTGCCTTCGAACAGCGCGACATGCCCCGCGTACGAATAGTGCAGCTTGACGAATCCCGCGACAAGCAGCAGCGCGATGCCGAGGTGCGTGAGGAGGATGCCGGCGTTGCGCCAGTGCCAGCGATGGCGCACGACGCCGCCGAGCACGAGGTTGATGAACAGCGCGAGCATGATCGTGTATCCGCCCGGCAAGGGAACGTGCAGCGTCCAATCACGGCCGAGCTGGATCTCGGTGTCCCAGGCGACGAAGAAGGACTCGAAGTAGTCGCGTTGCACGACGAACAAGCCGAGCTTCTCCTGGGCCAGCGTGCCAGCGAACGTCAGCACGCCGAACGCGAGCAGGAGCACGACCGTAATCTTCATCGACGAGCCCAGCGCGAGCAGCCGCCCGCCCCGCGCCTCGCGGGCACGTACGTGCCGCGATTCGTTGGTCGACGTCGGCGCGTTCGCAACCGTCATGGCGCCCTCCGCAGCGATGCACAGAACTGCAGGAAGGCCTCGCGCTGCACTTCGACTTCGACCGCCTTGCCGACGAGCTTCACGAACGTGATCGCATTGCCGTCGACCTGGGCGGCGACGAGCACACGCGCCCCTTCGACCTGCTTGCCCGAGATGTCGCTGTAGTTGCCGGCAATGTCGAGCAGCGTGCCCTCGGTCCCGAGCATTGGCACCTTCGGCAATGCCTGAAACTCGGCGTCCGACAGGGCGGGCAGCTGCATGCCACCGCGCCAGATGTCGAGCGTCTGCTTGAGGCTGCCGCCGAGCTGATTGAGGTAGACCTCACCGTCGCCACCGAACGTGTAGTGCAGCAGCCGCTGCGAACCCGCCTTGACCGTCCAACCCGCGGGCACGGTCGCAGTGAACGGCGCGGCTGCAGGTACCGCGGGCCCCGCCTTCGCGTTCGGATCCGCGCCGGGGATCGGCACATGATCCGCCGGCATCGGCTGGCCGCGCTCGATCGTCGGTGCATCC
>JAYUCN010000512.1:0-4310 GCA_043740335.1 Planctomycetota bacterium | reverse complement strand
AACCGACGCGTGACAACCACGGATGCAGATCGATGCTGCCGAGATTGACCACGTGCATGAGCGTGTCGAGGTCGTCGATCACGTGGTGGGGCACGAGGCCGCCGTCGTGGGGGATCGGTACCGTGCGCACCCAGTCGGGCGTGCCCTCCTTCGCTTCGCGCTGGTAGAAGGACTTGCCGTCGATGCCGTCGGGGTAGCGGTTGAGGTGAACGGGACGGTCGCGCAGATGCGGCAGCAGTACCTCGGCGATCGTCTGGTAGTAGGCGACGAGGTCGCCCTTCGTGTAGCCCTCGGCGGGCCAATAGACCTTGCCGAGGTTGGTCGGCTTCCAGCGCGGCGCTGCCGTCGTGCGCGTTTGGCTGCCATCGCCCTTCGCGCCGTCGGTGGACGACGTCGACGCGGGCACGCGCACCCAGTCGGCACCTGGCCCGCTCGCGTACCGGCTCGCGCCCCGCTTGCCGATGGCGGCCGGGAGACCGGCGTTGGCGATCGCCTGCAACAGGACCATGCCATTGCCGGCGACGTGGTCGGCGTACAACAGCCGCGCGTGCTCGGGCACGAGCGTGCGAAGACCGGCCTTGCGATCGAACAGCGGCAGCGCGCGCAGGTCGTAGTCCTCCCACTGCAGGAGGTCGAAGGCGTAGTAGGCGGCGGTGCGCGCATCGCCACTCGCGAGCGCTTCGTCGATCGAAGCACGGCTCGGACGACCCGCAGCATCGAGGGCCACCAGCACACCGTCGAGCAGCGCGCGTTCGCAGCGCAGGGCCGCGAGGCCTTCGAGCAGCGGAGTCGGAGCGGTGTCGACGCCGGCGAAGGCAACCGCGTCGCCGTTCTTCTGCGCGAAGCAGCGGCGGCCAGCGAACTCCATCTCGAACACCCAGCTTGGATCCGCGAACGGTGGCCGCTCCGCGGACCAACGCATCGGCGCTGCATCGGGCGGCACTGGTCTCTCAGGAGCCTGATCGAGTTCGATGCCGAGCGCGCTGTCGCGCGCATGGCCGGAATACAGGTCGCGCGACTTGAACAAGAGCCAGCTGTTCTTCGACTGCTGCGTGCGCACGAGGTGCCACTCGCCACGCAGGCGGCGGCCGAACAATCGGACCTTCACTTCACCGCGCTGCATCGCCTCGTCCCAGCTGTCCGTCTTCACGAGGACGTAGTTGCCACGATCCCAGATCATCATCGTGCCGGCCCCGTACTGGCCCTTCGGGATGCGACCGTGGAAGTGCTCGTACTCGAGCGGATGATCCTCGGTGCGCACGGCGAGTCGCTTCTCGGCAGGGTCGAAGGAGAACCCGCGCGGCACGGCCCACGAGCACAGCACGCCGGCGTGTTCGAGGCGGAGGTCGTAGTGCAGGTTGCGCGCCTCGTGACGGTGCACGACGAACGTGGTGCCGGAGCCGCGCGCCGGTGGCTGTGGGCGGGGTTCGGGCGTGGCCTCGAAGTCGCGCTTCCGCCGGTAGTCAGCGAGCGGATCGCTCATGGGTGCGTAGGGTAGAGAGGCGTTCTGCTGCGCGCCAAGAGTGTCGTCCGGCGCCGCTCTTTGTTCCTGCGCCGGTCGGGCTGCAGGTTCGAGCCTGGAGTGCGCCGAGGTGATCTGGCAGCATTCGCTTGCTGGCAACCCTCGGTGATCCATGTCCTGCACGGCAATCTCGTGATGATCCAGACCCTCACCAGCTGCGGGGGCGGCGGCGTCGCTCCGACCCTGGCCGAGAGGGTCAACGCATGGCTCGACAGCGTGCTCTCGCTGGCACTGCGCATGCTCGAACTGCCGCTCGTCGTGCTGCTCGGCGCCGGCGGCCTGGTCGTCATCGGCCTCTGGTTGCTGATCCGGCGGCTCGTCCGGCACGGTTCGAGTCCGCGGCTGGTGACCGCCTTGCGCGTGTCGTTGGTCGTCGTCGTCGTGCTGGCGGTGGCGCTGCTGGTCGATCGCCGCTTGGAACGGCTGCACGAGCGTGTCGACCAGTTGAAGAACCAGACCGACGCGGCGCGCTTCGCGCTGCTCGATACCGTGCGACGCCAGGCAGCGCTACGCCAGTCGTTCCTGTTCGACGCGGCTGCTGCCCGCAGTGCGCTGGCGGAACACTTCGAGGGAGTGGAGGTGCGCGCGATCGTCGTCGACGAAGCGACGGACATCGTGCAGTTCCAGTCCGCCAATCCGCTGGTGGTCGCGTTCCTGGCCGTCATCGACCTCCAGTGCCCGGACCTGCGCATCGTGCTCGGCGCCGACCTGGAGACGAAGACGCTCACCTCCGAGTTCGCGCGGACCAATGGCTGCAGCGTGGCGATCAACGGCGAGGCCGGCAACTCGCCCCAGCCCGGCTCGGGCTTCGGTCGCTGGCGCGGCCACATGGTCCGCGGCGGCGTGCCCGTCATGCAGGAGGTGGCGCAGTATCCCCGGCCGTTCCTGGTGTTCGACCAGCAGAACCATGCCGCACTGCGCTCCGCCGACGCCGCCGACCGGACCCTGCCGTCCGATCCCTACAACGTCATCTGGGGTCGGACCGACGCCATGCGCAACGGCGAGGCGATGGACAGCGAGTACCGCTTCAACCAGCCGCGGACCGTGATGGGCATCGACCGGGACGGTCGGCGGCTCTATCTGCTGGTCGTCGACGGCCGGCAGCCGCGTCACAGCGTCGGGTTCACGCGGCCGCAGGTCGGCCAGTTCCTGCGCGCGTTTGGCGCCGGCGCAGCGATGCTGTGCGACGAAGGTGGATCGTCGTGCATGTACGTCCGCCAGCTTGGCGGCATCTGCAACACGCCGTGCGACAACCACGGCGAGGAGCGTCCGACCTACACGCACTTCGGCGTCGTCACAGGCACGTTGCCACCGCACGCGAAGTAGCAGCCGCGCCGACGCGATCCGGCGGCGGCGCCGCGTGCAGGGGGACGAGCGCTTGCGCACTCCGTGCGATCGCGCACGGGGGTTCGCCTGGCCCCCGCGTGATCCGTGGAAGACCCGGTGGATGGGTATGTTATGGTTCGTTGATGATTCGGCGACGCAACCGACTCCGGGCACTCTGCGGGGGCATTGCATCGATGCGAACTCAGGCATCGTCTTTGCTTTGCACAGAGCGACTCACGGCGCCGCAGCCGGGGGCGCTTGGCTCAGAACATCGCTTGCATGGAACCTCAAGCGAAGTAACGTGCTACGGCTTCCTGGCTGGACTTGTCCGGAGTTGACCCAACCGCCCGCATGGCATTGCCGGCGGACTCGCATCCCATGAAAGTCAAACCATTCTCACGGTCGAACCCTCGCTCTCTCACCGGCTCGACCCTTTCCATGCTCATGTCCACTGGCATCTGGCTCGTTGGCGTGGGCCTCGTGGCCATTGGTTGTTCCCAAGGCGGCCCCGGGGATCCCGACAATCGGGGCGACTTCAAGGTGGTCGGTATCAGCACCGGCCAGGGCTCAGTCTATCCCTACCGGATCCGCAAGACGGACTCCTTTGGCAACCCGACTTCGACGGTCGTGAACATCGAGAGCACCGCCACACTGAAGGCCTTTGTCAACGGCAACAACGGCGTGCTCCCGGTGGCGACGCTGCCCACGTCGGCGGTGCTGCCCGATGGCAATCCGGGCAATCACTTCCTGCACTTCTCGTTCAGCCACAAGCTGGACGTCGACTCGATCCTCAGCAACCTGCTGGCGGACCAGGCCAACTCGGGTCTGACGGGTGCCTTGACGGTGCTTGCCTACGATCCGTCCACCGAGACGTCGACGGCGGTGCAGGGCCGTGGATTCGTCAACGGCTACACCTACTACAACGAGGGTGGCGTGTTGCGGAAGGTGCTCGCGGTCGAAGCGGATGGCAACAACGTGAAGATCGTCGATCCGCGCGCCAACGGGTTCCCGCGCTACGCCGGTGCGGCGGATCTCGTCACCAGGAAGGCGTTCACGTTCGTCGCCGACTCGAACAACGACCTGACGGCGCCCTTCGAGCAGTTCCCCGCCAACCGTCTGTTGCGCCTCATCGTGACGAACGCCGTGCGCGACTCGGAGAACGACATCCTCGTGCAGGAATGCGGGGTCGCTACGACCGTCGGCGCCGACACCAATCCGCCGCAGGTGCTCGGCTACCTATCGCAGCCGCAGATCACGCCAGGCAACAACCAGGTCGGCATCGATCCGCAGGGCACGATCCTGATCAAGTTCAACAAGCCCGTGCAGCCAGGTGAGGTCGGGTCGTTCTTCGACCCGCTCCAGTTCACGCCGCCCTCCGGTGGCGTCTCGCTGACGGTGACCGCCGCGGCCGTGACGTTCCCTGTCATCTACCACGCGGACCCCGTCAGCTTCGGCGACCTCA
>JAYUCN010000511.1:0-10455 GCA_043740335.1 Planctomycetota bacterium | reverse complement strand
CCTGAAGCCGGGCAACGTGCTGGTCACCCTGCAGGATGGGAAGCCCACGCCGAAGATCATCGAATTCGGTCTCGCGAAGGCAACCGACCATCATCTCGTCGAAGCGACGCTGTTCACCGAACACGGTGTACTGATCGGCACGCCGGAGTACATGTCGCCGGAACAGGCCGGGCTCGGTGGGCTCGACGTCGACACGCGGACCGATGTGTACTCGCTCGGCGTCCTGCTTTACGAACTGCTGGTCGGCGAGCTGCCGTTCTCGCGCAAGGCGCTGCGCGATGCCGGCATGCTCGAGATGCAGCGCGTGATCCGCGAGCAGGAGCCGAGCAAGCCGAGCACGAGGATCACGACGCTCGGGGATCTGGCCAGCCAGTGCGCAGCGGCGCGGCGGATGGATGTTGGCGAGCTGCAGCGCAAGCTGCGCGGCGACCTCGACTGGATCGTGCTGCGGGCGCTCGAGAAGGACCGGACGCGGCGGTACGAGACGGCGCAGGAATTGGCGGCGGACCTGGAGCGACACCTGACGTTCGAGCCGGTGCTCGCGAGCCCGCCGAGTGTCGGGTACCGGGTGCGGAAGTTCGTGCGTCGGTACCGCGTGCAGTGCGCGGCGGCGGCGGTGGTGTTCGTCGCGATCGTCGGTGGCGGCATCGGCACCGCGTGGGGATTCGCCGAGGCGAAGCAGCAGGCGACGATCGCCGAGCAGAATGCAACGCAGGCAAAGGCAAACGAGACCAAGGCCAAGGAGCAGGAGAGGGTGGCGACCGGTCGCGCGACGGAGATCGCTGGGCTGCTGCAGCAGGCGCGCGACGAGGCTGAGAAGAACCTGATCTTCGCCGATGTCGCCCAACTCGCCGAGGCACGCCGGCTCGAAGGGGAGCTGTATCCGGCGTTCCCAGACAAGGTAGCGGCGATGCAGGATTGGCTGGCAAACTTCGGCGAGCCGCTCGCAGCGCGGTTGCCGGAGCTGAAGGCGAAGCTGTCGGTGTTGCGGCAGCAGGCGAAGCCGCGGTCCGAGGCGGAACGGAAGGCGGCAAGAGAGTCGCATTCTCAGTTCCCAGAACTGCAGCGTCGGCAGTCGGAGCTGGAGCAAGAGAGCGACGAGAACGCGCGGACGAATCTGCATGAGATGATCGCCACGCTGCAGAACGAGATCGAGGTGGCGGGCTACGAGTTCCGGAACGGGACCGACGGATACCTGCATCGCACGGTGACGCGGCTCGTGCGCGAGCTGCAGGAGTTCACGAGGGAGCGCGGCCAGCTGCCGGGAGTGCGCACACGACTGGCCGAGGCGCAGACCGTGCAACAAAAGACGATCGACGCGCACCGCGCAGCGTGGGACCACGCGATCGCGGCGATCGTGGCGAGCGATGACGTCACAGCGTCGAAGCACTACGACCACTTCGTTCTGGGGCCGCAGTTCGGGCTCGTGCCGATCGGGATGGACCGCGCGTCGAAACTATGTGAGTTCGTTCACCCGGCGTCGGGCGCCCCCGGCAAGGAGATTCCGAGGCGTGACGAGCAGACCGGTCGAGTCATCCCGGACGGCAACATGGGCATCGTGTTCGTGCTACTGCCCGGCGGCACACTGCCCGTCGAGCCCCACCGCGTGAGGTTGGACCCGTTCTTCCTCAGCAAGTACGAGATGACGCAAGGGCAATGGCTGCGGCTCGCTGGCACCAACCCCAGCAGCCACCCAGACAAGAACAACCTCGCGTTGCCGGTCGAGAACGTGAACTGGTTCGAGTGCGAAGAACTGCTGCTTCACCAAGGACTCGTGCTGCCGAGCGAGTTGCGCTGGGAGTTCGGCTGCCGGGCCGGCACGACTACCAAGTGGTGGACGGGTGCTGAGGAAGAGTCGCTGGCGGGCAAGGAGAACATCTTCAGCACCCGCAAGCTATTGACCGTTGGCTCGCTTGCCCCCAATCCCTTCGGCCTGTTCGACGTGGGCGGCAACGTCTGGGAGTGGTGCCTCGATGTCGGGGACGTGCCCCAGCGCCCCGGGGATGGGCAACGGCCACAGACTGGCAAAGACTCCAACGGCCGTGTGATCCGAGGCGGCTACTTCGACGCCCCCGCCGAGAGCGCGCAGTCGGGCTTCCGCAGCGGCGGAGGGCAATCGTTTCGCTTCGGCGGTCTCGGCGTCCGGCCCGCCAGAACATCCCGACTCTGATTCTCCAGATCGTTCCGGCGCGGGCGTGCACAGAAGTGCCTGCGACGAGGGGACCCCAGCCCACGTGCTGCTCAGCTCGCCGAGTTCCTGACGAGGCAGCCAGCCTCGGCGAAAGCGCCGCGTTCGAGCTGGCGCAATCCAAAGCCATCTCGAAACCCTGGAAGCCGCATGGATCCTGGTCTGGACGGCCGCGGCAATCTTGTGCGAAGCGTCCCGAGGTCGCCGATCGGTCACAGCGCTCGCGATTTCCTGCGCAAAATCAGGGTCCGAAATCCACTGCCTGCATGGGCACGGCAACTCCGCACGACACTCTGTTCCACTTCACGTTCCGCCATCCCCGTCACGCGATGGGCTGGTTTCGGACGGTCATGCCCGCAGCACTCGTTGCCGCGATCGACTGGTCGACGCTGCGCGCCGCACCCGAGAAGGTCCCCGGCCACGCCTTGCGGCTGCAAGTCACCGATGTGCTGTTCGAGGTCGAGTTGCACGAACACCGCCATCGGTTGTTCGTCGTGACCGAGCACAAAAGCTACGACGACCCCGAGGCGCACAGCCAGATGGTCGGCTACAGCGTGCACCTTGCCCAGAGCACGCGCGCAGCCGGCGAACCGCCGACACTCGTGGTGCCGATCCTGCTGTGCCATGGCCCGACCGCGTGGCCCGACACCCAACCACCACACCCCCACCTCGAAGGGCTCGACCCCCAGCTGGCTGCCGTTCTCACCGCACTGCAAGCGGGCATGCGCATCCTCATCGACGACCTGTCGCGCTGCACCGAGCCCGAGCTGCGCCGCGCCGAACTGACGGCTCTCGCCCAGCTCACGTTCCTGTGCCTGCGCTTCCTGCGCGGATGGACCGCCACCGAAGCCCTCGCCGGGATCGAGCGCTGGGCCGACCTGCTGCGCGCCGTCGACCGCGACGAGGGACCACCGATGGGCCGCGACGCCATCGACAAGATCGGGTGGTATTGTCTGCACGTGACCCAGATCCCCGCCGAGGAACTGCACGTGACCTTCGAACGCATCCTGCAACGACCCGAGGAAACCATCATGAGCACTGCCGAGAGGCTGAAGCGCGAAGGCGAAGCCAGAGGCGAAGCCAGGCGACACGTCGAGATCATCCTGAGGCAGCTGACCCGACGCTTCGGCGCCCTGCCGACGGCGACCATCGATCGCGTGCGCGCCGCCACCCTGCCCGAACTCGATCTCTGGACCGACCGGGTTCTCGACGCCAACACCCTCGCCGACGTCTTCGCCACCACGTAGTCGCGCGCCCGCCGCCTCGTCGTTGCAAGGTGCCCCCTCGTCGGGCACGCTCGCAGCATGAACGAACCGCCGGACCTGCGCCCGCCCGAACGCCTGCAGCCGCGCGTGGTCGCCTACTGGATCTGCGCCGACGGCTTCAGTTCGCTCGTCGTCACGTCGCTCGCCTGGTTCCTCGGTCGCCGGCTGCTCGCCGAACACTGGGCCGGCTGGTCGCCGACGCTCGATCACGTGCTGGCAGGCATCTGCATCGGCATCCTCGCGCTCGCAACGCTGACGCCACCGCTCGCCTACGCGCGTTGGCGCTTCGGCTACCTCGGCGACCTGCTGCTCATGCGCTACGGCATCCTGTTCCTCGAAGAACGTGCCGTGCCCGTGAAGCGCATGCAGCACGTCGACCTCGTGCGCGGTCCGATCGAACGCCTGTTCGGCCTCGCCACGCTGGTCGTGTTCACCGCCGGCAACGAAGGTTCGGCCTTCCGCGTGCCGGGCTTGTCGACGAGCCGGGCTCAGGAGCTGCGCGATCGCATCGTGCAGGCGCGTGGTGAAGGACGTCTCTGACCCGGCTCCCGCAGAAGCACCCATCGTGGTGCTGGCGAAGGGCCACCTGCATCCGGCGATCCTGCTGCTGCGGCTGCTCGACGCCGGCCGGCAGGCCGTGTTTCCGCTGCTGCTCGGCATCGCCATCCAGCGCTGGTTCCTCGTGCTCGCGATCGTGCTGTTCGTGCTGCAGCTCGGCTACTCGCTGGCCCGCTACCTGACGCTCGAATACACGCTGACCCAGGACGAGCTGCGCGTGCGCGAAGGCCTGCTCGAACGGCAGGAACGGCGCATCCCGCTCGATCGCATCCAGGACCTCGGCTTCGAGTCGACGATCCTGCGCCGCGTGCTCGGCCTCGTCGTCGTGCTGGTCGAGACCGCTTCGGGCCGCGGCGTCGAGGCGCGCCTCGATGCGCTGTCGCGCGCCGATGCCGACCACTTGCGCGAAGTGCTGCTCGCGGCGCGGCGCAATCTCTCACTGGCGACCGTCGTCGAACGAGGGGCTGCCGGCGAACCGACCACACCAGCACCTGTCCTGCCGCCGCCATTCGAACCCGAGTGGGTCGTGCACCGCAGTACGACCGGTGCCCTGCTGCTGCGCGGCCTCACCGACCTGCGGCTGTCGGCGTTCGTGGTCACGGGCTTCGCGGCGTTGCAGTTCGCCGATCAGCTCGGCTTCGCGGTGCAGATGAAGGGCATCGCGCGCGGCTTCCGCGACTGGCTCGGCCACTTCTCGCCGGTGGTCCTGGCCCTGCTGCTGCTCGCCATGCTGCTCGCGGTGATCGGCTTTGGCGTCGTCACCGCGACGCTGGGCAACCTCGTGCAGTTCCACGGCTTCGTCCTGACGCTCCGCAACGACGTGCTGCAGCGCCGCTTCGGCCTCCTCACCACGCGCCAGAAGACGCTGCCGCGCGCGCGCATCCAGCGCGTCACGATCGAACAGCCGTGGCTGCGGCGGCTGCTCGGCTTTGCCGTCGTCAAGGCCGATTCCGCGGGCGGCACGCGCAACGAAGGCGACGACACGGCCGGCGGCTGGGACGTCGTGGTGCCGCTGCTGCGCTTGCCCACCGCCGATGCGCTGCTGCCAGCCTTGCTGCCCGGTCTCGAGCGATCGTCGTTCGGCTGGCAGCGCGGCTCGCCGCGCCTCATCGTGCGCACGACCCTGCAGGGTGTGCTGCTGGCGGCGCTCGCCGTGCCCCTGTTGTGGCTCGCCACAGGATCGTCGGCCCTGTTCGCGCTCCTCATCGTGCCGCTGTGGACGCTGCTCGGCCTGCTCATCTGGCGCAACCTCGGCTTTGCGCTCGGCGGCGAGTTCTTCGCGCTCCAGCACGGCGTCATCGGCCGCTACGTCGCCTACGTGCCGACCGCAAAGGTGCAGGCCGTGGTCGTGCAGCAGGGCCCCATCGCCCAACTGCTCGGCCTCGCCGAACTGACCGTCTACGTGGCGGGCGGTTCGCCGACGCGCCTGCCCGACCTCATGCTCGGCGATGCGAGGCGCGTGGCGGCGGCGATCGGCGACCGCGCGGCGGCGGCGGCAGCACTCGATTGGTGACGAAGGCGGCCGGTTTCCCTGCACCCGCTGGGCGGTGCGGTGCACACTGCACCGTGCAAACTCCCACGATCACCATCGGCTGCGGCCTCGTGCACGGCGTCGACGCCATTCCCGTGCAGGTCGAGGCGACCACGCGGCACGCCGGCGACGGCACACCGCGCCTGCTCGGCCTCGTCGACACCTGCGTGCGCGAAGCCTACCACCGCGTGCTGCAGGCGTTCTTCGCGCTCGACCTGCCGCCGCCGCGCGGCGTCACGACCGTCAACTTCGCGCCCGCCGCGCTGCGCAAGCACGGCAGCGGCTTCGACCTGCCGTTGGCGCTCGCGCTCGCCGGTGCGGCCGGTCTGTTCCCGCCGGAACGCGCCCTTCATCTGTTCGCGTTCGGCGAAGTGAGCCTGCGCGGCCACATCCTGCCCGCGCGCGGTGCCGTCAGCGTGGCCCTCGCCGCGCAGAAGCAGGGTGCCCGCGCGATGGTGTGTTGTCCCGACGACGCCGCGGTCTGCGCGATGGTCGACGACCTGCCCGTGTATGGTGCCGTGACGCTGGCCGATGCTGTGCTCTGGCTCGCGGGCCGACGACCGCTGCCGATCACCACACCGCGTCCTTCCTCGCGCCTGGAAGCGCACCCCGACCTCGCCGACATCCGCGGCCACAGCACACCCAAGCGCGCCCTCTGTGTTGCCGCCGCCGGCGGCCACAACCTGCTGTTCGTCGGCCCGCCTGGCACCGGCAAGAGTGCACTGTTGCGCCGCTTGCCTGGCATCCTGCCGCCGCCCTCACCGCCCGAACGCCTCGCCATCCTCCAGGTCCACGCCGCCGCCGGCCTCGGCCTGCCGCCGGCCGAGGCCCGTCCCTTGCGCGCGCCGCACCACACGAGTTCGACCGCGAGTCTGCTCGGCGGCGGCGCCGACGTTCGCCCCGGCGAAGTGACGCTCGCGCACCACGGCGTGCTGTTCCTCGACGAACTGCCGGAGTTCCGGCGCGATGCACTCGAGGCGCTGCGGCAACCGCTCGAAGACGGCGTCGTCACGGTCGGCCGCGCGCAACGGACCGTGTCGATGCCAGCCATGTTCCTGCTCGTCGCGGCGATGAACCCATGCGCGTGCGGCTACCACGGCCATCGCCATCGCCCATGCCTCTGCACGCCGCCAGCCATCGCGCGCTATCGCGGCCGCTTGTCCGGGCCGTTGCTCGATCGCATCGACCTGCAGGTCGAGGTGCCGGCGCTGACGCCCGAAGAGTTGCGCGGTCCCGAGGACCCGCTCGGCACCACGGCCTGCCTGCGCGAACGTGTCGTCGCGGCACACGAACGCCAGCGGCATCGCCAGACGCGGCACGGCCTCACGGTGCAGAACGCGCGGTTGCAGGATCGCCAACTGTTGGCTGTCTGCGCGGCCAGCGATGCGGCGCTGCGCGCGATCGACGAGGTGCTGCGTCTGCACCACCAGAGTGGTCGCGGCCGTGTGCGGCTGCTGCGCCTCGCGCGCACGCTCGCGGATCTCGACGACCGGGCAGCGATCGGCGACGTCGACGTGTTCGAGGCAGCGACGTTGCGCGGGTTCGTGGCAGTTGAACCTGGCATCACCATCCCGCGGTGAGGAAGCCGCCACCCTACTGCGTCGTTCGGGAACTGGCCCGGAGCTGGCCCCTTCATCCCAATTTCACATGCTCGTCGACAAGTAGCAAGCGCGGTGGTCGAGCACCAATGGCCTGTGCGGCGGCGGAACGACGTGCCGCGTCCTATCCTCGCGCGGGGCGAGTGCCGAAGGAATCTGGGACTCGTGTGCTCATTGGGTCACCCCCCTTGCCACGCTGAGTTCCGAGCACGACACTTGGCCAACTCACCATCCCGTGAGGCCAAGGAGGTTCGTGCATGCGTTCTGCGATCGCGACAGCCGTAACTCTCTCTCTCTCTCTCTAGTTGGGACCGCGACGTTCAAGCCACTGCGTGCCCAGGCCCCCCTGGGCAACTGGCTGCCTCCCGTGCAGTTCACGGGCGACGTGATCGGCTGCGGTGGCAACGACGTGGAGCCGTTCTACGCCGTGCACGGGAGCGTCATCCCGGTCGGGCCACATCGCGGCAAGGTGTTGGTCTGGGACAGGAGTGCTTCGGACATGTGCGCGCTCGTGAACGGGATCACCGGCGATCGCGACCAGCGTTGGGCCATCGTCGACCCCGAGACGGGCGTCGCCATCTTCGAAAGGTGGAAGATCCCAAGTAGCGCAGCACCTCCGGTGCATGGAGGTCCGTTCACGTACCCCGGCACCAACATCACCATCACCAACGGTGACCAGGGTCTGTTCTGTGCTGGCCACTGCTGGCTGCCCGATGGCACGCTGATCACCGTCGGCGGCGACGACTGGTTCGGCCACGTCCGAGCCCCCTGGGCGAAGTTCACGGGCTCGCGGCTCGTCTGCATCTACAACCCGATGCCCGCGCCGGGCCACCCGAACGGAACGTGGTCGACCGTCGCGGAACTGCCTGTCCCGGTGCCGTTCCTCACCGTGCCGCGCTGGTACCCGACCGTGGTGGTCACCTACGATCCGAGTGTCTGGCCTACTCGTAGAGTCAAGGTCGTCGTGCTCGGCGGCATCGAGCAGATCGTCGAGAACGTCGCGGAGGTACCGGACGGCCTGGGAGTCGGCAACGGCATCTTCCTCTCTACGGACCGGTCCTACCTGACGCACGAGGCCTATGACATCACGGAGTTTCCGGCGGGAGTCTGGACGATCACCAAGGACGATCGGCCGGGCGGCACGCTGCCGGTCAACTACGTGCCCAACGCAGCGACCAACGGCCTGTTCCTCGGTCCCCAAACCTCGGCATCGTCGCCCGACTTCCTGCTGGGCTACTCGTTGTTCTACTACGCACGAGCCCACTACCTGTCCAATGGGGTGTTCGGCGGCGGGCCGGTCTCCGCCGGCGGCCTGACGTGGGCGGCAGGTATGGCGACCGGTACGGCTTGGGTCGATCACCTGTTTCCCAACACGTGGTCCACGCCGCACCCGATCATCACCACAAGCTGGCCGCTGCTCGAAGAACCGACCGGGGTTCTGCTGCCTGCGTCGCTCCTGATAAATGGCATGAGTAGTGTCGGCGAAGACCGCATTGCGCTGTTCGGCGGTGAATACGGCGTCGATCACACGGGCCCCGTGACGGCCGATGTACACGTGCTCGACGCCAAGGCGGCCATACCGAGCTGGTCCACCGCAGCGATCCCACCGATGAATCATGCGCGCAAGTTCGTCAACATAATCCTGCTGCCGGATCGATCGGTGCTTGTGACGGGCGGCGGCACAAAGGTACAGCACGGGGCAGCCGGCGGCGAGGTGTTCACACCCGAGGTGTTCCGTGGCGCGGCCACCGGGTGGCAAGATGGGCCGCCCGAGGCTTCGCCGCGCACCTACCATTCAGTCACTCTGCTGTTGCCGAGCGGCCGCCCTGTCACGATGGGCGGCGACTCGCGCACGTGGGACATGCAGCTCTTCGAGCCGCACTACTTCCAACCCGGCAACACGCGGCCCGTGCTGACTAGTCCCGCTTCGACATCCCCCGCGATCATCATCGGCTACAACTCGACGTTCGTCGTCAACTACACGCTGGCCCCGCTCCGCACGCTGCACAGCGCGAGCTTGACGACGCCGGGTTCGCTCACGCATGGCCATGACCCCAACCAGCGACTGGTCGAGCTTGGCATCAACTCGAGTTCGGCGACCACAGCCACGCTGACAACGCCCGTCAACCCGACCAAGGCACCCTACGGCTACTACATGCTGTGGATCGTCGACTCCGCGGGCGAAGTCGCGGTCGCGGCCTGGGTCCAGTTGCTGTGAGGCGGTACCCCATGCGCTTCCTCGCCACAGTGTTCATGCTCGGTCTCGCCGCTCTGCCGGCACAGCAGATCCTGCAGAACTTCTCACCCTTCGACTACTACAGCTCGTTCACGCCGATGGGCGACATCGACGGCGACGGCTACGAAGACATGCTCACGACGAGCCTGATCAACCTCAGCACCGGGCCCTACTACAACCCCTACTACAACGACTACGAACTTCGGCTCTACTCGGGCCGCGACGGCAGCCTGCTGCGGCTGGGGCCTCACTGGGCCTACCCGAACGCTGGATTCTCCTACCCTACCGGCGACCACGACCATGACGGCGTGCGCGACTACATCTGCTACGACTCGGTTCTGGGCAGCTATCTGAGGCGCCTCAGCGTGCGCAGCGGCCGCGACGACCACGTGCTGTGGATGCTCCAGGCGCCGCTCACAACCTACTGGGTCTACCACGTGATCGGCGACCTCGATGTCAACGGTGATGGCGAGCTGGACGTCGTCGTCTGCCACCCTTCCGCCAGCAACGGCTACGGCGCGTATTGGGCCTACGACCACCAGGGCAACCTGCTCTACAGCGTGCTCGGTGCCCCCAACCCGAACTACACCCTGGCCCAGAGTCTCGCCAAGCTCGGAGACGTCAACGGCGACGGTTGCGACGACTACATCATGGGCCTCGGCGACCCGAACTGGTACGGTGCGGTCGCCGTGATCTCGGGCATCAACGGCCAGTTCCTACGCATCGTCTGGGGCCAGAACCAGGGCGACTACATCGGCAGCGGCTGCACCGGCTGCGGCGACCTCGACGGCGATGGCCTGCCCGACTTCGCGGCCGGCGGCGGCCTCAGCGGTTCGTATGGCTCCGTGCAGGCCTTCAGCAGCGCCACCGGCGCCCGCCTCTTCGCCGTCTACTCAGGCAACACCGGCGATAACTTCGGCGCCGTGCTGCGCGCCGCCGACTTCGACCAGGACGGCATCGACGACATCATCGCCGCGACCTTTGCAGGCGTGCGCGTCGTCTCGGGCCGCGAAGGTATCGAGATCGCCCACATCCCGAATTCGCCCGCCAGCTGGGGCACCTTCTATGCCCAACCGCTG
>JAYUCN010000510.1:0-1734 GCA_043740335.1 Planctomycetota bacterium | reverse complement strand
AGCCGCTGCCGCTGCCGCTGCTGCAGCGGCAGCCCCACCGCCGGCACCACCGCCGCCACGGCGAGATTCGTCGTCATTCGGACCGCCACCCATCTGGCCGCGCGACAACGGGAACATCGCCACGTGCATCGCGCGCAGGAGCTGCCATTCTTCGTCGTCGCGTTGCTGGAGCAGCACGCGCCCGAGCGTGTGGCACTGCGCGCAGGCGCGCTTGAAGTCCTGTTCGTGCTGCTCCTCGGACCAGTGCACGCGGCGTTCGCTCTCGTAGAGGCCGCGCTCCGCTTCGCTGCGCGCGAGACCGTGCGAGTTGGCGAGGGAACGCACGAGCTGCTTGGCGTCGTTCGGCGACAGTTGCATGCCATACAGACGGCCCATGCGCTTGATGGTCCCGGACCAGCCCTCGGGCGACATGCGCACGTAGGAGATGCGCGTCATGTAATGCTTGTCGTCGAGTGCGTGGCAGCGCGCGCAGTGCGTGTGCACGAGCAGATCGTCGACCGGGATCCCGCGCCGCGGCGCCTTCGGCTTGGTGTCGGCCGGCGTCTCCGGGTCTTGTTCGCCATCGCGCCCTTCGCCGGTGGCTGGGCGCCCGCGTCGGCCGCGCGGCTCCTGTGGCTCCTGGGGTGTGGCAGCTTCGGTCCCTGCGGGGGGCGCCGCCCTGGGCGGGGTCGTAGCGGGCGGGGTCGCAGACGGCGGTGTCGGCTGCTGCGTGCGGCCCGCGACCGCCGGCAAGAAGCACAGAAGCGAGAGCAGCAGGGATCGGACGATCACGACAGCGAGGCTAGGCAATCCGAACGCTCCGAGAATCGAGGGGATGCAGCCGGGACGCTGCGGCGGGAACCATACCGTTCGGCTGCAACCCGTGTTGGTGCAGACCGCCAGAAGTTCTGACGGCCTTGTCTCACGATCGTCTGTCGAGCCGCGGCGTGTACGCTGCGACGACTTCACCAGTCGGGAAACAACGCGCGGAAGCGTGGCTCGGCGGCGAGTTCGGCGGGGGAGCCTTGGGCGACCAGTTCGCCGGCGTCGAGCAGGAGCACCGTATCGACCCACCGCACCGCGGCGGTGCGATGGTCGACGACGACGATCGTCTGCTGCCGCGAACGCTGGACGAGTTCGTTCGCCAGTTGCACCGCTGCCGCGCCGTCCAGCAGGGCGAACGGCTCGTCGAGCAGCAGCAGGTCGGCCGGCTGACCGAGGGCGCGGGCCAGCACAAGCCGGCGCAGTTCGCCACTGCTGAGTTCGACCCCGTCGGGCAACCGTCGCGACAACGGGGTCGCGAGGCCGTGGGGCAGCGCGCGCACGCGGTCGGCGAGGCCGACCAGGGCAAGGGCTCGCCACAGCGTGTCGTCGGCCGCGGCCGTCGGATGGCCGAGCAGCATGTTCTCGCGCAAGGTCAGTTCGAACGCGGTGGCATCCTGGAGCAGCACGGCGACGCGCTGTCGCCAGCGCTCGGGCGGCATGTGGGTGAGTCCGACGCCCGCCACCGACAGCGATCCGGTGGTGGGGTCGTAGAGGCGGCACAGCAACTTGACGAGGGTCGACTTGCCCGAACCGTTGCGACCGACGATGGCGACACGGGCGCCGGGCGCCAGCGTGAACGAGATGGCCCGCAGGACCTCGTGCGCCGCGTCGGGATAGCGGAAGCCGACGGCGTCGGCGTTGATGCCGACCGGACCAGGTGCCGGCTCGACTACCGGCGGCACCGCCACGAGCCGCGGCTCGAGTGCCAGG
>JAYUCN010000509.1:0-4329 GCA_043740335.1 Planctomycetota bacterium | reverse complement strand
TCGTGTTCGGCGTCCAGCCGAGATCGAAGTTGTCGATCCAGCCGTAGGGCCCGTAGTCGATCGTGAGCCCGAGGATCGACAGATTGTCCGTGTTCATCACGCCGTGCACGAACCCGACCGCCTGCCAGTGTGCGATGAGTCTCGCCGTTCGCTGCGCGACATCGCGCAGGAACGCGCCGTAGCTGTCCTTGCCCGGCGTACCGAGATGCGGAAAGAAGTGCGTGAGCGTGAAGTCTGTCAGCTTCTTCAGCAGCGCCACGTCGCCGCGCGACGACGGCAATTCGAAGTTGCCGAAGCGCAGGAAGCTCTCTGCCACGCGACACACGATGGCCCCGGGTTCGGCCTTCGCGTTGCCGTCATAGAACATGTCGCGCACGACGTCGTCGCCCGTCAGGACGAGCGACAGCGCGCGCGTCGTCGGCACGCCGACGTGGAACATCGCCTCGCTGCAGAGGAACTCGCGGATCGACGAACGCAGCACGGCGCGCCCGTCGCCGCGCCGCGAGTAGGCCGTGGGCCCGGCACCCTTCAGTTGCAGCTCCGCGAACGCACGGTCTGGGCGCTCGAGTTCGCCGAGCACGATCGCACGCCCGTCGCCGAGTTGGCCGGCCCACTGACCGAACTGATGACCGCCGTAGTTCGCCGCGTACGGGTCCATGCCGGGCCACAGCGCGTTGCCGCTCAGCACGCGCGCCGTCTCCGCATCCTGCATGAGCGCGTCGGACAACCCGAGCTCGCGTGCGAGCGGACGCGAGAACGCGAGCAACCGCGGCGCCGCTACCGGAGTCGGCTGCACGCGCGACCACAAGGCGCCATGCACCTGTCGCGGGATCGTGTCGTCGAGCGGGTCACCCGGCATCTGCTCGAGGAATCGCTTTGCAAACTCTGGCAAGGGCACCCTCACTGCCGCCACCAAACCGGGCTCCTGTAGTCCGAGCCGTCACGCAGACTCTCGACTCTCTGGGTCGGCACATGCACACGACAGAGACCGCAGTCGCCGCACGCCGCCACGATCCACTCGCCCGAGGGACCGAACGCCGCGTCGACGACACTCCGGTGCAGTCGGATCTGTGTTGCATCTCCATGCATCGGGACGAGGACGAGCGCGTCCTCGCGCCCATCTCCCTTCGTCCCGACGCCGCGATCGACGAGCAGGATCTTGGAATCAGGGCTCCACACCATGGGCCCACCGCGCCGCACGTTCTTCGCGAGCGTGCGAACAGGTCCCGCAACGCCACCGGCCATGGCGACGACGAACAGTTCGCCGTCCATCTCGAACGCGAGATCCCGACCATCGGGCGACCACGCGAGGTCGTCGATCGCACCCATGCGCTCGCAGGCGACCGTGTGCTTGCCCGTTGCGCGATCGACGATCTCGACGCGGCTCTTGCGTTCGACCAGGATCACGTCGGCTTGCTGCTTGATCTCCATCGACAGCGTGGCGACGAGCGCGAGCCAGTGTCCGTCCGGGCTGAACTCCGGGTTGTCCTCGAAGACGTTGGGCGGGGTGAAGGGGCGCACTTCGCTGCGCGCAGCGACATCGTCGACCATCCAGATCCCGCCTTCGCCGGCCGCCTTGGCGTACGAACCGAGTGCGATGCTCTTGCCATCGGTGGACCACGCGGGATGACTGCCCCAGGGCGTGATGGCGCCGAGGTCGACGAAGTTGCCTTCCTCGCGCAACAGCAGCAGGTGCGCGCTCGCAATCGCGAAGCTCCTCCCGTCCGGCGACAGAGAGAGTGCCGCCGGCATCTGCACGCCCACCGGACTCCAGCGCCGCGCGTGCTCACCGTTGCCATCGCACGTCCAGATCGCGCTGTCCTGCAGCCAGAAGATCTTCGTCGTCGCGAGGGCGTCCGTGCGCGATGCCGTTCCCGCGGTGATCGCTGCTGGCGCTGCTCGCTCCTGAGCGAAGGCCATCGCGGCGAGCAGAACGGCGGCGACGCCTCGGAGGAACATGCCAGCACCATAGCGTCGGGGCTGCGGTTCGGATCAAGGCAGCGCGCTACGCTGGCCGCCGTGAGCATCGTCGAGAGCTTCCCCCCGATCGCCGCCTCATCGGCGCGTGTGCTGATCCTCGGCAGCATGCCCGGCGTTCGATCGCTCGCGGCCCAGCAGTACTACGCGCATCCACAGAACGCCTTCTGGCCGATCCTCGGCCGGGTCTGTGGTTTCTCGGGCGAGGTGCCGTATGCGGAACGTACGCGCCAGCTCGTCGCCCGGGGCATCGGCCTGTGGGACGTGCTGCGCAGTTGCGACCGCACGGGCAGCCTCGACACGTCGATCGTGCCCGCGTCGATGCAGGCGAACGACTTCGACGGGTTCTTCGCCGGCCACCCGCGCATCGACCTCGTGCTGTGCAACGGCGGCACGGCGTTCCGGCTGTTCACGACGCGCGTCGTGCCGACGCTGCGCCAACCATTCACGCCGCGGCGCTGCGTGAAGATGCCGTCGACGAGCCCGGCGCACGCGGGGCTCGGGTTGTCGCAGAAACTCGCGGCGTGGCGCGCTGCGCTGGCACCGGCGTTGGCCTGAGATCGTGCCGCGCGCGTGACGTGGTCGTACAGCCTCGCCATGCTGCAGGAATGCGTTGGCCGACCGGGCTGCTGCGAGTTCCGTGCGTCCTCCTGCTGCTGCTCGGCGTCGGCACGCGCGCGCAGGAACCGGCACCCACCCTCACGCACGGCCCGCTGCGCGGCCACATCGACACGCACACGATCCACGTCTGGGCCCGCGCCACCGCGGACGGCACCTACACGCTGCATCTGCAGAGCCTCGTCGACGCAGAGGCGACGACGTGCACGGCAACCGCGACCCCCGCTGCCGACCACACGCTGCAGTTCGTGGCCACCGCGTTGACCGCGGGCACGGCCTACGACTTCTGGATCACACGCGGCGAGCTTGTCGTGTACGCGCGCGGCGGCGCCCCGCTCGTCACCGCGATGCCCGACGAGGCGAGCGAAGCTGTGATCGCGTTCGGTTCGTGCGCGAACGATCTGCTCTTCCGCGAGCAGCCGATCTGGGGCCGCATCCTGGCGCGCGCTCCGCAGGCGCTCGTGCTGCTCGGCGACACGCCATACATCGACGATGGCACCGTCGAAGGCCGGCGCCGCCGGCATCGCGCGTTCTTCGAGTTCCCGCCGATCCGCGCTGTGCTCTCTGCGCTCCCGACCTGGACCATCTGGGACGACCACGACTACGCGACCAACGACCAGTTCGGCGCGGTCAAGGGCAGTGAGACGGCGCGCGGCGTGTTCCTCGAATACCACGCGCATGCGAGCTACGGCGACGGCACGCGCGGCATCTACACGAGCTTCCGGCGCGGCCCGATCGAAGTGTTCCTGCTCGACACGCGCAGCTTCGCCGACACCGAGACGTCGGTGCTGGCACCCGGCGAACGCTCGCTGCTCGGCAAGGCGCAGACCGAGTGGCTGCAGCAGGGTCTGCTACGTCGACGGCGCCGTTCAAGGTGCTCGCGTGCGGCATGGTGTGGAACGGCGGCGTGCGGCCCGAAAAGAAGGACTGCTGGGGCAACTGGACGTTCGAGCTGCAAGGACTGCATGGTTGGATGCGCGTGCATCGCATCGAAGGCGTCGTGCTGGTGTCGGGCGACGTGCATCGCAGTCGCGTGATCCTGCACCGGCCCTTCGCCGACCTCACCGTGCCGGAGTTCGTGACGTCGCCGCTCGCGCAGAACGTGATCGAAGCGAACGCTGCGCCCGTGCCCGGCCTGGTGTTCGATGCCGGGGAGCCGAGCAGCTGCCTGTTCCTTTTGGCGACACGCGGCCGACGCGAAGGCGGCGGGGTGCTGCGCGCGGTGTTCCAGGCCGGCGACGGTCGCGAGTTCCATGTGCACGAAGTGACGGAGGAGTCGCTGTGTCGCACCAACGCTGCCGTCGACTACCGGCAGGTCGTGGCGATCATGCGAGTCACCTTCGGCGAGGCCCTCGGCGGCGTGCCGACGGTGGAATGGATGCCCGGCACGCCGCTGCCGCAGCCGGAGTCGGCTTGTGGCGCTGCGTGGCGAGCGGCGGTCGCGAGCGCCAGGCCGGCGTTTGCGCAGTTGGCGCGCACGCAGCAGTCGGATCGCTGCCGCTTCCGCGCTGCGGCCGACGGCGAGCCCGGCAGCGAGTACGTCGGCGAACTCTCGCTCGGGCTCGCGACGATGCAGAACCTCGTGGTGGCGAACTGCCTGCAGGCCCTCGCCGACGGCGATCGCGCCGCGGTGATGCACTGCATCACCGCGCTGCTGACCCTTGCCCGTCATCTGCAGCAGGAACCTCACCCCTTCGCGTGGCGCCAGGCGGCAGACGCCGAGCGGCAGGTCGT
>JAYUCN010000508.1:0-4330 GCA_043740335.1 Planctomycetota bacterium | reverse complement strand
TACGTGACGCTCGACGGTCACCGCTCCGACGACTTCTCGACCTACGTGTTGGTCTCGAACGATCGCGGCACCACGTGGCATGACCTCGCCTTCGACCTGCCGTCGCGCGAGCCCTGCTACGCGGTCATGGAAGACCCGCGCAACCAGAACCTGCTCTTCCTCGGCACCGAGTACGGCTGCTACGCCTCGCTCGATCGCGGCGATCGTTGGTTTCCGCTCGGCAAGGACCTGCCGACCGTCGCTGTGCGCGACCTGTTCGTGCAGGACCGCGACAGCGACCTCGTCGCGGCGACGCACGGCCGCGGCGTCTACGTGCTCGACATCGAAGCGCTGCGACAGGCGACGGCCGCGGTCGCGAAGAAGAAGGCCCACCTGTTCGCCGTCGAGCCCGCGATCCTCTGGCGCCTGAGGAGCCGCGGCTTCCAGGGCCACCGCGACCAAAAGGCCCAAAACCCGCCGTACGGCGTCACCTTCCACATCTGGCTCCAGGATGTGCCCGCCACCGCCCCTGTGCTCACCATCCACGACGTCGCCGGCGTCGAGATCGCCAAGGTCGAAGGCCAGCAACGCGCTGGCCTCCAGCCCGTGCAGTGGGACGCCCGGCTCGGCCAGAACCGGCTCGCCACGCCGGGCACCTACTCGGTGCGCTGGGCCGCGGCCGAAGGCAGCGAACCGCGCGTGTTCCTGCTGTTGCCCGATCCAGAGACGCAGGCGTCCGACCCCAACCTGACCGAGTCCCAGAACCGCGAGTGACGACCATGTCCATGCCCTCCAAGGTGTCCGTATCCGTACTCGCGGCCGGCTGGTTGTGTGCGCTGCAAGCGTCACTTTCGGCGCAGGCATCGGACCATGACCACGCCGCCGACAACGTCTTTCTGCAACTGCGCTGGCGCGAACTCGGCCCGGTCGCGAGCGGTGGCCGCATCGTCGACTTCGCCGTGCACCCATCGAAGAGCCAGGTGTTCTGGATCGCCGCGGCGAGCGGCGGCCTCTGGCTGACCGAGAACGGCGGCATCTCGTTTCTGCCGCAGTTCCAGGATGCTCCTTCCCTCTCGATCGGCGACATCGCCGTGGCCCCGAGCGATGGCGATGTGCTCTACGTCGGCACTGGCGAAGCCAACAACCAACGCAGCGCCTACTGGGGCAACGGCGTCTACAAGTCCATCGACGGCGGCAGGACGTTCCTGCACGTGGGGCTCGAAGGCACCGAACACATCGGCCGCATCGTCGTGCATCCGCGCAACGCCGACCTCGTCTACGTCGCCGCTCAAGGCGCGCTGTACAGCGCCAACGACGTGCGCGGTCTCTACCGCACGCGGAACGGTGGTACTTCGTGGCAACGCATCCACCATCTCGGCGCCGATACCGGCTTCGTCGACGTGGCCCTGGATCCGCAGGACCCCGACACCGTCTACGCCGCTTCCTACGAACGGCGCCGCCGCGCGTGGAACTTCGTCGAGGGTGGCCAGGGCTCACGCCTCTGGAAGTCCACCGACGGCGGCACCACGTGGGAGCAACTCCGCGGTGGTCTGCCGGAGGGCGTGCTCGGTCGCATCGGCCTCGATGTCTTTCAGGGCGATGGCAGGGAGCTCTACGCGACCATCGAGAACTGCAACCCCAAAGGCACGCCGACTACGACCGCACCGCCGCCGCCCGATGGCGACGAGCCGCGCACCCCTAGAGACACCGAAGCGCCCGCCGAGGTCCTCGCCGATCCGCTCGCGGCCGCGCAGTGGCAGCAAGCTGTCGAGCAGGCACAGGATCCGCAACGCCGCGCGCGCAAGCGCACCATCGGCGGCGAGGTCTACCGCAGCGACGACCGCGGCATCACATGGCAGAAGACCCATGCTGCCGACGTCGAGGTCGGCGGCAGTCCGGGCTACTACTATGGCCAGATCCGCATCGACCCGCAGAACCGCGACACGGTCTTTGTACTGGGCGTGCCCGTGTACGCATCGACCGACGGCGGCAAGACCTGGACGCCGCGCCGCGGCGAGCGCGAGGCGTTCGCCAGCTCGCTGCACAGCGACCACCACGCGCTCTGGATCGATCCGACCGACAGCAAGCACTGCCTGCTCGGCAACGACGGCGGCTTCGCCATCACGTGGGACGCCGGCAAGCACTGGGACCACCAGCCCCGCCTGCCGATCCTCCAGTTCTACACGGTCGCCACAGACCAACGTTCCCCCTACCACGTCTACGGCGGTCTGCAGGACAACGGCACCGTCGGCTTCCCGATCCACGGCAGCACCTCGGCGGGCATCCAGACCACCGACACCACGCGCATCGATGGCGGCGACGGCTTCCACGTCTGCATCGATCCATCCGATCCCGACATCGCCTACTCGGAATCGCAGTTCGGCGGCATGAGCCGACAGAACCTGCGCACCGGCGAGCGCACCGGCATCAAGCCGCGCGCGAAGAAGGGCGAACAACCGCTGCGCTTCAACTGGAGCACGCCGATCGTGCTGTCCCCGCACGCGCCGCACACGGTCTACACGGCCAGTCAGCACCTGCACCGATCGCGCGATCGCGGCACCACGTGGACGACGATCAGCGGCGACCTCACGACCGACGACGCCGAAAAGCAGAAGGGCAACGTGCCCCACTGCACGATCACGACGATCGCCGAGTCGCCGCAGCGCGAGGGCTGGCTGTGGGTCGGCACGGACGACGGCAGGGTGTGGACCAGCAAAGACGGTGGCCAGCGTTGGCTCGACCTGAGCGAGCGCTTCCCGGCGGTCGTCCAGGGTCTCTGGGTGTCGCGCGTCGAAGCCTCGCCGCACGCGGCCGATACCGCATTCGTGAGTTTCACGGGCTACCGCGAAGATCGCCGCGAGCCGTTCGTGTTCCGCACCGACGACGGCGGCGACAACTGGACCGCGATCGCGCACGACCTGCCGCAGGAACCCGTGAACGTGATCCGACAGCATCCGCGCAATGCCAACGTGCTGCTCGTCGGTACCGAGATGGGTGCCTACGTGTCGATCGACGACGGGGCACACTGGTACCGACTCGGCGGTGGCCTGCCGCGCGTTGCCGTGCACGACCTCGTCGTGCACGCGCGCGAGAGCCACGTGCTGGTCGGCACGCATGGCCGCGGCATCTGGGCGCTCGACGCAGCGGCGCTCGAGACGTTGCACCCCGAACACCTCGCCAGGGCGTTCTTTGCGTTGCCGCCCAGCGACGGCGTGCTGCTGCGGCGGCCCTTCAGCGAAGGCAACGTCGGCGCGCGCACGTGGTCGGTCGCCAATCCGTTCGTGCAACCGACGTTCCGCTACGTGCTGTCCGAGGACAGCGACCAAAAGCCCAGGCTCGAAGTGCTCGATGCCGCCGGCACCGTGCTGTGGAGCCAGGATGGACCCAACAAGGCCGGTTACCACGAGGTGGTGTGGCAGGTGCGCGGCGGCCAACGCGGTGGGCCCGGTGGCGGTGCCGGCGGTGGCGGCCGTCAAGGTGGCGCGCTGCAGGGTTTCGGCCGCGGCCAGGGTGGCCCGCGCGCCGGTTCGTTCGCGGTGCGCATCACCTTCGGTGAGCAGGTGAGCACGCAAGCCTTCCGCGTGCTCGACCGGCGCGGACCGGCGTCGGTGCTCGGCGGCGTGCCGGGTTTTGGCACCGACGAGCCATGGCAGGTCGACGAGGCAGAGGCGACGGTCGGCGAGGAGGGAGAGGAGGAACGGGAAGCGGGCGCAGGCGCGCGCGGCAGCGGTCGCTGAAGCCACGCGACTACTGCGTCTCGAAGTCCGCGAACGAGCCGCCGCTGTCGACTTCGAAGTCGCCGAGCAGCACGGACTGCAGCTCGGCCAGGAGGTGGATGCGCAGCATGGCCTCCTGCTGTTTGGGCGAGGCCGTCGCGAAGCCTTCCGCTTCCAGGTGCTCGGCGGTCAGGTCGTTCAGCACGAACAGGGCCAACCGTGCGGCGTTGAGGGCGGCCAGCCACGCGTTGACATGAGCGTCGGGGACGAGCATGACCTGGTTCTGCGACTTGGCGATCTTGCGCAGGCCGGCGAGGTCGCGCCGCACGAGTTGCGCGCGAGAGAGGAACAGGCGCTCGAGTTCTGGCACCGAATGGCGACGCCACTGAGCTTCGTCCTCGGGATCGCTGCAGGTCTCGGGCAGGAGCCGTTCGCGCACGCGCACGTCGGCGCTCTCGATCAGCATCGGCACCGCCTTCAGCGTGTCGACGCTCGCCGGCGTGAGGTCGCCGAACACATAACCCTCATCGACGCGAGCAGCCCACATCGTTCATCGCCTCCCCACCATGCGAGGCCCGACCATCGGCGACACGGGCAGCGAGGACACGGGCATCGAAGACACAGACATCGAAGAC
>JAYUCN010000507.1:0-1738 GCA_043740335.1 Planctomycetota bacterium | reverse complement strand
ATCGCCTGGCCTTCGTCGTGGCGAGCACCAGTCACGGATTCGACGAGCAGTTGCGACCAGCGCTGCATCTCCTGCGTCAAGGCCAGCTGCCGCGTTTGCAGTTCTCGTTGCGAAGCGACGAGACCATCGAGCCCTTCGCGCAGCGGTTGCAGCGCGGTCACGATCTGGGCTCGGTCCGGACTCGAAGCGGTTCCCGTCGGTGGGGCTTTCTGCTGCTGTACGAGCACGGCGCGCAGGGCACGCAGTTCGGCGGCCACCTCGTTGTCGGCCGCGGTGGTCGGTTCGCCACAGCTCGTCAGCAGGGTGAATGCCCCGACCATCGCGCCGAGGACGAAAACGCGAGACTTCATGGCTGCACCTGCACGCCAACACGGGACGCTTCCACTTCGAACCCTTCCCCCACCCATCGCAATCGCCGCGGGATGACGACCACGCTGCCGCGCAACGCGACCAGTTCGGCATCGAGCAGTTGCAACGGAATGTGCGGCGGCGACGCCACCGTCTCGCCGGGGTTGGCGAGATGGACGGGGACGACGGCGCGCGGTTCGCCGCTGCGCATGGGAAAGCGAACATGCAAGGCCGATGGGCAACGGTAGGAGTGACCCTCGCGATCGTCCCATTCAGCGGCCAGTTCGCGCAGTGGCAGTTCGATGAGCACGAGTGGCGGGCCACCGTCGCGGTGCCAGACGATGGTCGGCACGAGCGGCACCTGAAGGTAGCCTCGCAAGCGGCCGCCGGGCACGAGCGTGATCACTTCGCGAGTGACGACGCGCAAGGGCAGGCGCGGGGCGCGGAGTTCAAGGGTGAGGTGACCGGTGTCGGCGAGGCCGAGCGCAAAGCGGCGCGCTTGCCGACCGTCGGACCAGAGCAGTGAATGGCCACCGCGGACGGATTCGAGGATGAGTTCGCCGGTGCCGAGCTGGATGCGTTCGCTGCTGCCGCGCTTCGGCTGTGGCACAGGCACGATGAGTGGCAATGCGGGCGACAATTCCATCGACGGTGAGGTGGTACGGTAACGAGGATGAGACGTGGCTTGGAAGGTCGCGATGGAATCCATCTGCCGGTCGGCTGTGCGTGGCCAGGTGAACCTTCGTCTGGCAGCGGAGAAAGAAGCCTACCGCGATTCGTGCGAGGTGGTCCAAGGGGTCGCGCTGGCGCTGGGTTTTGCCTTGCTTCTCGGGAGGCGGTTGCCATGATCTGCGCCCTCGCCGAGGGCGTTTAGCTCAGTTGGCTAGAGCATCAGCTCGACAAGCTGAGGGTCACAGGTTCGACTCCTGTAACGCCCACCACTTCCTCGTCTTGCGTTGGTTGCCGGATCGAGCGGCGGGATGCTGCAAGAAGCGGCACCATCCGGCGCGAAGCCGCTCTGTTCCTGGCCTGCGAGGCAGTCGGCCATCGCGGACCTGATCGCGGCGAGCGGCACCGAGCAGCTCACCGCGGCACGGTCCGGAACGCTGCATGTGGACGCCAGTGTGGACGCGATTCGTGGCGGCGAGAGCTTCGCGAGAAGCTCGGCGCGCACGTCGTCGCGAATCGATCGATGACGTTGCTCCTCCGGTTCCTGCCCCACTCCGCGGCACGGGCTATACTCCTGTCGTCTCGCTGCCGTCTTCCCGTTCTCCGCCGCGGTGCGTCCCCAGAACCCGCTCATGCCTGCGCTCGCGCCGAAAGTCTTGCTCGTCCAACTGCCCTCCCCGCCTGGGAAGAACGTGTTCCGCGAGTGGGCCGGCGGCCTGGG
>JAYUCN010000506.1:0-4341 GCA_043740335.1 Planctomycetota bacterium | reverse complement strand
GCGGATGTAGCCGATGGCCTTTGCCATGAGGCCGGCGTCACTGAACTGCGCGTGCAGGTGCCAAGCCTTCGAGTAGATCTGGATGAGGATCGGCTTGGCCTTCAGCTGACGCAGCGCGGCACGCGCTTCTGGGGAAAGCCCGGCCTCGTCGGCCTCGCGCTCGATCCTGTAGAGCTTCTTGATGTCGTTGCGGAAGAGCTTGGCGGTGCCCGGGGCTTCCTTCTCGGCGTCGCGGAACTTCCTGTTCACGTGCGCCCAGCACCCAGCGATCGCGATCTCGCCGGTGGTCTTGTCGGCCGCCGCGCGGTTGCCCGAGTAGCCGTCGCCGACGAGCGTGCCGTTGAAGTCGCCGAGCTCGATCGCGAGAGGTCCGCTCGCACGACCCGCTGTGAATCGGTACGCGACGCCGTCGACTTCCGGATTCACGAAGGTCCACAGGCACGCCTGGAAGTTCGGCGCACCGCGCCCGCCCTGACACATCACCGGTGTGTCGTCGAGTTGCATGACCGGACCGGCGCGGATCTTCTTCATCAGGCAGTCGACGATCGGCTGCAGCAGATCCGCCGCAGCCAGCACCCAGTCGCACAGCGTCTGCCGCGACAGCCGCCGCCCGTCGCGCCCGAAGATCTGCTCCTGCCGGTAGAGCGGCAGGTGGTTGCCGTACTTCTGCACGAGCAGCCAGGCGATCAGCATCGCGCTGACGGCGCAGTTCTCCAGCGGCCGCGGCGGGAGGTCAGCCATCACCGGCGCTATCTCGCGGTGCTCGGCTTGCTCCGGCGGCAGGCCGTAGATCGGCTGCCGGTGGCAGATCACGGTGAGCTGCGCGCGTGTGTAGTCGAGTTCCTCGAAGACCTTCTCGCCGATCTGAACGAGCGGCTGGCCCGTCACCGGATCGATGCGCTGGCCTTCGGCGACATCGTGCAGGCGATCCTCGCGGGGCAGGCCGGCGGTGTCGATCTTCCGCGGCGTACGCTTCTTGCCCGTCTCGCTGCGCGCTTGTTGCGGACAGTCGTCCTCGTCGCTGTCGCCCTCGGCTTCATCCTCGTCGTCATCCGACGGCACATCTGCCTTGGGCGCGTCGACCGCACTCGCGACCTCGGGGAACAGCAGGCCCTGCCCCTCGGGGACTCGGTGCCCACCGCCACGCTGCGCGAGTAGCCGCTTGACCGCGTCCTGCAGCAGCGCGACGTCCTGCACGAGCTTCGCGATCTTTGCGTCGCGGTCGGCGATCGCGGCGTCGCGCTCGGCCAGCTGCATCCGCAGCTTCTCATTCTCTCGTTGCAGTTCGGTCATCGTCACGCGCGCAGACAACGACGCGAGTCGCGATTCATTTCACGAAGGCTGAAGAACTCTTCGCCGCCATCGACGTGCGCGCAGCTCGTCGGCATCGAAGCCGTGCAGCAACAGCGCGAGCTGCTCCTGTCGATACTCGACGCGCACGATTTCGGCGTCGGCAGCAGGCCACGCGAACGTGCCGCGATCGAGGCGCTTGCTCAGCACCCACATCCCGGATTCGTCGGCGACGAGCACCTTCATCCGATTCTTCGTGCGGTTGCAGAAGAAGAACAGGTGGCGCGACATCGGGTCGGCTTGCAGCCGCTCTCGCACGATGCCTGACAGCCCGTTGAACGACTTCCGCATGTCGGTCGCACCGGCGACGAGGAAGATGCGGCCGCCACCGAACGTCAGCACGACTCGAGCACCGCGACCAGGCGACGCAGGTCGTCGCCGTGGAACCCGTCCGGCACTTCGATGCTGCGGCGGCCCTGGCAAACGCGGACCACCATGCCGTCGGTGGCGCTGGGTGCCGGTCCCGCCAACGCCACCTCGACCAGCTTGGGGCGGCTCTTGCCGCGAAGGGGCCGCGACTCCAGCCGCCGTCGCCACTGGTAGAGGGTCGGCACCGACACGCCGATCCGCGCGGCGTAGTCCGCGACGCTCAGGCCGCTGGCGGCCTGAGCGTCCCGGCGAGCATCCACGAGTCGAACCTCGAAGCCGCGCTCTTCGAGGACCTGGAACAGCGGCATCCAGTAGACCCCGGTCGACTCCATGGCCACCGTCTTGATCCCGCACTCGAGAAGCCAGTCGGCCAGCCGGTAGAGATCCTCCGTGTACGCGGCGAACTCGCGCACCGGCTTGTCGTCGCGGTCTTCGGGCACCGCTACGAAATGGCTCGCCGAACCGATGTCGATGCCGGCTGCGTCGGCGTTCATCTGCTCCATCGCCGACGAGGCTCGTCGGCGTCCCTTCGAGGGGCTGCTCATCACTACCTCCTGTGGAAAGAAGGCGCCGCGGAGCGGGGGCGGAAAGTGGGCACTCTTCCAAACGGGATCGCTCCGCAGGCGAGCGTCACCAGTGACGAGGCCGCAAGTCCCCGCGGACCAGGCTCAGAGTCGGGCACGAAGCACCAGAGCAAAGCCGGTCTTCATCCCGGCGCCATGCGCAGCATCATCCCGCGGCGCACTGGCGCAGCCACTTGTTCTTTCCTGACTGAGCCCGCCTTCGGCGGGTAGCCGGGCTCAGAGCGCGACGTACCCCTACTGTGATGGGTCACATCGCGGTAGCGAGGTCACACCGTTGAAGGTGGCCATCGAAAAGCCCGGCACTGTCGCCTGGTGCGCCTGCGGCGAGAGCCGCAACAAGTCTTTCTGTGACGGATCGCATAGCAAGCTCTGACCCGCCGATTGGAACTACTGTTGGAAGTGACGGCCTTCAGGCCGACGCAGGCTCGGCGGCGCCGGAACCCGAAGCAACCGTCTTCGAGGCAGCCCTCTTCGACGCAGAATGTGTCGGTAGCCAACCGTCGCGAAGGGCTTGCTGATGGGGCGTCGCGTCCTCGTCGATTTCGAGAGTGACCGTGCCATGGCCCCGGCGCGGAGTGGCAATGCAGCGCGTGATCACACCGCGGCGCGAGAGGAGCACTTCGAGGGGTTGGTCGACTCGTGCTGCAGCCTGAAACACGTCTTGCCAACACGTCCCATCGACGCGCAGGTTCTGGATTGCCAGAACTTCGTCTCCTGGCGCAATGGCAGCATGGTGTGCGGCCGCTCCAGCGGTGACCGAAGCTACCTTCGTGCCGCCCGACTCGAAGGTGATTCCGAGGTACGGACGATCCGCTTCGCGGTTGACGAGTCGAATGCCGAACGCTGCGAACAGAGTTTGCAAATTGGGCTCGAGGAAACTCGTCACGAGCATACGGAGGGCGGATACCGCCCCGTCACCGGCCAGCTTGCCGAGCGTCGCAACTACGTCGTCCATCGAGTAGCCGCGGCCTTGCGCAAACGTCGTGACGTAGAGTTCACGCAGTACGTCGTCGAGGCAGCGTGTCCCCGCCGACTCACTTCGCAGGAGCAGGTCGAGGCACATCGCGGCCACCGAGCCGTTCACGTAGTAGTTCTGCGACGAATTTCGCGTGTTCTCGTCTGGCCGATAGAGCCGGATCCACGCATCGAAGCTAGAGTCTTGCAGACTCATTTGAAGCCTGCCGGGGGCCGTCAGCATCGTCTGGATGCTCTTGCTGATGGTCGCCAGGTAGTCGCTGCGCGTTGTCAAGCCGGCCCGCAAGCACAGGAGGTCGTCGTAGTAGGCGGTCCATCCTTCGACAAGCCACAGGAGCCCCGTGTAGTTCTCGTTCTCGTAGTCGTAGCTCCACAACTCGACAGGGCGCATCCGCTTGACGTTCCAGGCGTGGAACAATTCGTGCGCGGCCAGCGAGAGGAACTCGCGGTAGCCCTTTTCGCTGGCAAAGGCCGTGCGGGACATCAGCAGGGTGGCTGACTCGCCGTGTTCGAGACCGCCGTGACCATCCGCCGCGAACAGGCAGAGGAATAGGTAGTGCGGGTAGGGCAACTCGCCGCCGAACACCGCCATGGTGGCCTCGACGATTGCCTTGAGATCGTCGACCAAAGTTTCAGGTGGGGATACTCCCCCGAGACCGTCGAGAACCGTCGTGTGCTCGACGACACCGACCTTCCAGTCCAGCCGACCGAACTTGCCGACGAGACACGGAGAGTCGAACGCGTGCTCCATGTTGCTGGCGACCAGCCTCCGTGCGTCGGTCCCTGCCTCGACCTCTTCCCGCGGCACTGTGACGGACGGGATTGCGCAGGCAAGGTCCCACCCGGCCGGAAACACGACGGTAAGCCTTGCTTTCAACTGCGGCTTGTCCAGCGGCCAGAGCAGCACGCACGCGTGGTTCCAGTACGCATGCTCTGTGGTCAGGTCGGCCGTTCGTACGCTCAACTCATGTGCGTAAACGCGGTAGGTGACTTGGACGCGGCGGCAGGATCCTCCTACACTGAGCTGGAACCGGTTCTTGCTCACCTTCTGGCATGGGATTCT
>JAYUCN010000505.1:0-4342 GCA_043740335.1 Planctomycetota bacterium | reverse complement strand
CGTCTTCGAGCCGTTCGACTGGCTGGGCGAGTTCGGCCGGTTGACGCAGGCCGAACAAGACGAGCTCGACCACGCCGTTCTTGCCGCTGCCGGCGACGGCGCGCACACGGAGGTCCGCCGGCACGCGGCCTGCGCCATCGAGAACCGTGAGCAGCAGCGAATGACGGCCCGGCACGACGACGCGCAACACACCATCGGCGTTGCCCGGTTCGCCCACGCAGAAGGCCGTGTCGCCGGGACGCCGCGCCGCCGCGAGCGCGCGTCCACGCGGCAGACCATGCACCGTGACCTTGCCCTGGGCATCGGTGCTGCCCGCGCGTTCGCCGATGTGCACCGGGACGCCGATGCTCATGGGTGCGACGAGCACCTCGGCACCGACGATCGGAGTGCCGGCGGTGTCGACGACGCGCACCTCGGCGCTGCCACCATCAGCGAGGAACAGTTCGCCGAGCGATGTCGTCTGGCCCGCTTCGGCCTTCACGCCCTGACGCAGCAGACTCGCGCGTTCCCTAGCCGTCACGGCGACGACCACGTCGCCGGCGTCGACGCCATGCACGACGAACGTGCCATCGCGACCCGTGAACGTCTCGGCGATCGGCAGCGTGTCGAGCACGCGGCCGATCCACTCGGGCAACAGGGCCACGCTGTTCTCGCCGCCCGCCGTGATGATCAACGCCCCGTCCGCCCGCAACCGCTCGATCGGGATCGCCGCGAACGGCAGCGGCGGCAGGCGCGCCGCGCGCACGCGCGCGCCGACGATCGGCCCGTCGTTGCCGACGACGATGCCGACGAGGATCGCACCGGTCTTGAGGCGCACGTCGCCGAGGTCGATCACTTCGCCCGGTGCCGGCGTCTGTTGCACGGGCACGAACGTGCCCTGGCCCGATCGAAACCGCAGTGGTGCCGCGTTGACGTCGATGAAGGCGAGCCGCAGTCCGCACCACCCGCGCGGCGCGATGCCCATCAACTGGAAGTGGCCCTCGGCATCGGTCAGCGCGCTGGCGACGACGAGCTGCGGGGCAGCCGCCGTGCGCGCGAACACATCGAGATCGAGCGGCAAGGCGGCATCGGGCCCGACGCGCAACAACTGCACGCTGATGTTCGGCACCGGGGTGCCGTCGGCAGCGACGACCCGACCCGTGTAGCCGGTGTCCGTGCTGCTGTTCGCGTCGGTGACAATCGCGCTGCGTGCCACCGTCTCCGCAACGCTGACGGGTGCTGGGGCGGTGCGGTCAGCCAAGCCATCCTCGACGACCTGCTCGGCGGCCGTTCGCGCGCCGGTCGGAGGTTGCCCGACCACGGGCGGCGCGTTCTCCCCGTACAGCCACCACAGCGTCGCTGTCACGACGAGGCAAGTCACGAGCAGGAGCGGGATGAGCCGGCGCACCGGCTCATTGCACCACAGTCAGGCCCTCGCGGTCACGTGGGCCGCATCATCGACCGCCGAACGCGCGTCGCACAATCTGAGTTGCGCTGCGCAGACGACACCCATCGAGCGCAGCTTGCAATCGCGAGAACCGGATCCTGCCCCTGCCGGTCCGGGGACTCATGGCCTACGTGAGCCAGAGGGACTCCCGGCGCGGTGACGGCCAAGGGCGGAACCTGAGATGCGAGTGCGAGGCGATGCTCGAGCAGGAGCAATCCAAAGCCATGTCGAAGCCCCGGAAGCCGCATGGTTCCTGGGCCGGACGGCAGTGGTAATTTCATATCCTAGGCCGCGCACCGCCTCGTCAACGACGGCTCCGGTTCGATCGATCGCATCCCGGCCCGGCGCAATGGCGATGAGCGCAGAGGCTTCCCAACCGCAGCGAGGAACGTATCCTTCTCGTCCTCCTTGTCCCTTGGTCAGGAACCGAACCGGTGAAGGTCTCACATCGCAAAGCCATGATGGCCAGTCTGCTGCTGGCGTTTGTCGGCCAGAGCACGCTGGTCTACACCGATGCCACGGCGGACGCGCAGCCGCGGCTCGATGCGCAAGCACTGCGCGGTCGGCAACTCTGGCTCGACAACAACTGCCAGGCCTGCCACCAGCTCTACGGTTTTGGCGGCTTCCTCGGCCCGGACCTGACCAACGCCGCCGCGCGCGTCGATCGCAAGCGGCTCGAGACGATGCTCACCGTGGGCTCCGGGCAGATGCCGGCCTGGAGCTTTGGCAAGGAACAGATCGACGCGGTCGAGGCGTTCCTGCGCGCGCTCGATCGCACCGGCATCGGCCAGGCGCGCAGCACCGTGCCGATGCCTCCTTTGCGCGTGGCGGCAGCGGTGGAGGCCGAAGCGGCGAAGGAGCCGATGTCGGCGACGGCGCTGGCGGGGCAGCTACGCTTCTCGGCCACGTGCGCCGTCTGCCATTGCCTGTTCACGGCCACCCCGCTCGGCCAGTACCTGGCGCCCGACCTGTCCGGCGTGCGCACCCGCCTCAGCGACGTCGAACTGAACGACGTCATCACCAACGGCCGACCCGCGCGCGGCATGCCGGCGTGGCCGTTGACCGCAGTGCAGCGCGGCGAACTGCTCGACTATCTCGGTTGGCTCGCCAAACATCGTGAGGCCGTGCTGGCGAGCTGGCGGGCGACGGCGACGAACGAGGGCGATGGCCTGCCATGGTTCGAATTCAAATGAACGCTGCCGTCGCCAATCCCATCGCCAGTCCCGTCGGCAATCTCATCGGCAGTGCAAGTGCCAATGCAGGTGAACGGCTGGTGCTGATCCAGTTGCGCATGGCGATCGCCTGCGTCGTGCTCGGCCTCGTCAGTGGCGTACTCGCCGTGCTGCACTACGTGCCCGAGCTGTCGCCCGGCATGAACGAGGCGGGCCTCGGCCTCACGCGCACGCGGCCCATTCACACCACGCTGCTCTCGCTGTGGATCTACGGTGCTTCGGTGGCCGTGATCTACCACTACCTCGCGGGTCGCGGCGGCGGCCTCGACCGCGGCGACCTGCGACGCTTCTGGTTCCACACCGGCTGCTGGCTCCTGGCCGGCGTCGGCATCCTGATCACGCTGGCGATGGGCATCAGCACCGGCCGCGAGTACGCCGAGTTCCATCCGGTGTTCTCGGCGCTGCTGCTATGCGGCTGGATCGCGTTCGCGTGGACGTTCCTGAAGCGCTTGCGCCTCGGCTTCTGGGACCAGCCGGTCTACGTCTGGTTCTGGAGCGTCGGTGTCCTCTACTTCGTCTACACGTTCATCGAGTTCCACGCCTACCTGTTGCCTTCGGTGCACGAACAGCCGCTGCGCGACCTGCAGCTGCAGTGGAAGTCGTGTGGCACGCTGGTCGGCTCGTTCAACTTCCTCGTCTACGGCTCGCTGTCGTACGTGGCCGAGAAGGTCAGCGGCGACCGGCGCTATGCGCAGTCGCGCGTCGCGTTCGCGCTGTTCGGTGTCGGCTGCCTCAACTCGTTCACCAACTACGCGCACCACACCTACCACCTGCCGCAGAGCGCCCTCGTCAAGTGGATCGCGTTCGTCGTCAGCATGCTCGAGATCGTGATCCTGCTGCGCCTGTTCTACGACATCGGCAAGTCGCTGCGGCATGCGCGCGGCACGGGGCCAGGCCATCCGGCGGCGCCATTCCTCGTGTCGGCGAAGTGGTGGACCGCGGCGATGCTGTTCGTCTCGATGGTGATCTCGGTGCCGAACCTGAACAGCATCATCCACGGCACCCATGTTGTCACGGGCCACGCCATGGGCACCGAACTCGGCATCGACTCGATGGTGCTGTTCGCGGCGATCACGTTCCTGCTGGCGCAGCGATGGCAGGGTTCGAGCGCGGTCATGGCACGGCTAGGCGGCATCGCGACGCGCAACGGGCTCGTGGCCTTGAACGTCGCCGCCGCGGCGTTGATCGCGTGGCTGCTGGCGTCGGGCACCGCGCACGGCTGGTCGCGCTACCACGGCGAGCCACCGCCGACGTGGGTCGACCTGCGTTGGATCGTGTTTCCGCTCGTCGGTGGAGCCGTCGCGGTGGCGAGCCTGTTCCTGCTGCTGCGCTGGCTGCCGTTGCTGTTCGGGCGCGCGGCGGAAGCGAGTGTCGGTGAGGAGGTGCGATCGCCGCAGGTCGAGTCGATGGCCGGTGCCGGCCCGCGCTCGCACCGGTGATCAGGTCGGCATCGCACCACTGACTTGCACTTTCAGACGACGAGATCCGCCCAGCGGGTGCCGGCAAACGCGGCGCGCAGTTCGTCGAGGTTGACGATCGCCTGCGCGAGGTCGCCTTGGCCGGTCTTGCGCGATCGCGGCACCAACTCGCCGAACTCGGCACCGAAGAACGCACCGAGTCGCTGCGATGTCTGCGACAGGTGCTGCGTGAGGTCCTCGTAGTCCAGCTCGAGCACGGAATGGCC
>JAYUCN010000504.1:0-4345 GCA_043740335.1 Planctomycetota bacterium | reverse complement strand
CTCATGCCAAGGGGAGCTGGGCGCGTCGCTCGCAGGCCCTTGCAAGAAATGGAGCGGGTGATGGGGATCGAACCCACGACATCCAGCTTGGGAAGCTGGCGTTCTACCGCTGAACTACACCCGCGTGTGCTCCGGTTGCCGCGGAGATGCTGTCTGCAGGCAGGCGGCAAGTCAACTGGTTGGGTTGGCGGTACGCCTCAGGTCTCGCAAAGGGACGTAGCGAACGGCGCCGGCCATCACCCGACGCGAACACGAGCGATGGATGGCGAGGATCCGGCGCGCGCTGGTCGGATTCTCGGTGGTCGTTCGCGAGCTGTGTTCCGATCGCGCATGGCCGCGCGGAGTCGACCCAGGCCAGAACCAATCCAAAGCCTCGTCGAAACCCTGGAATCCGCCTGGGTCCTGGGCTTGCGGGCCGTGGCAATCTTGTCCGAGCCGCTCCTGCGCCGCGCATCCGCACTCGCGTTGGCCAACGAGGCTCGGCGAATGCGATGGCGTTGCTGGTCATGGCAAGTCCAAGCGACGCGCCACTTCCCGGTACCGACACATGCCGTTCGCCCACCGCATCTGCTCCGGAGTCTTGACCTCGGGCGTGAACAGGGCCGGACTCGCGACCATCACGAACGCACATTGCGCGCGGCTCGTCGCGACGTTCAACCGATGCGGGTCGTAGAGAAAACTCGAACCGCGCGGCGCGTCCCTGGGCGACGAACTCGTGCACGAGTAGATCACGATCGGCGCCTCCTGCCCCTGGAACTTGTCGACAGTGCCGACGCGGTGCACGCCGAGCGGTGCGAGTGCGCGGCGAAGGGCGCTCTGCTGGGCGTTGTAGGGCGCGATGACGAGCACGTGCTCTGCCGTGAGCGGCCGCTGCACACCGTTGCGATCTAGAGCGGCTGGCTGAGAAGCCCCCGCATCACAACCACCGCAGTTCGCAGTAGACCGACAGGTGGTCCGAGCCCCACTGCTGGTTCGGCAGGAACAGCGGCGCCAACTCCGTCGCCGGATCACCCGACGGGCACGGCAGGTAGCCGACGCAACGGCACGCACCATCGGCGAACAGCACGTAGTCGATCGTCTGCACGATGACCGCACCGTGGCGCAGCTTGCACGTCGTGAACAGCGGGTGCGATCCGCTCGCCTCCTTCACCGCGGAGCGAAACGCGATCGGACATCGCGGCAACGAAGGCTCGAGTTGCGCAGGTGCTGACGCTTTGGCGTCGTGTAGCAGCCACGGTACGACGCGCGCCGGGTATCTCCCGCCGTACGAATGCGGCCCCGCGTTGAAGTCGCCTACCCACAACACGCGCTTGCCGATGCGATCTCCGCACGCTGCCGTGAAGTCGGGCAGGAACTCGCACACCACGCGCTGAGCGTGCTCCATCCGGATCGCCTCGTCGGCGTCCGATCGCCCGGCCTTGGCATGCAGCGCGACCACGATGAACTCCACGGGCGCCGCATGCCCCTCGTTCTTGCGTGACGACGACTGCGGGCGTCGATCGCGGAAGTGACAGCACAGCACGAACTGGGACTGCTCTTCGCCGAACCTGTACACGCGCCAGCCGCGCAGTTCGACCTCCTCACGTCGATGGAACACGCACGTGGAGTCCCTCGCACCGCCGCTCTTTCGATCGGCGACGACGTCGTAGCCCGCCGCCCGCAGCGCCGGCGCATAGAACTCGTCGGGGTCGTCCACCTCTTCGAGCACGCAGATCGTCGGGCGCATGGCGACGATGTGATCGAGGTTCAACACCTTCCGGTGATCGAAGCGGGTGACCTGCAGCGCGACCGCATCGTTCGGAACAACGGCCGCCGGCTCGAGCGAGCGCGCCAGCACGTTGAGCTGCATCACGGAGAGATGAGGTGCCGCATCTGCGACGCAAACGACACGGCGGTGGAAGGTCGATCTCGGCTGTGAACTCATCGGCACAGGCCACGACTCTATGCCGCGAACGGCACGGAACCCATGCCGCTACAGATTGACGAAGTGATCCGTGCCGTTCGTGAGCGCGATCGCAAACGTCACCGGATGCACCGTCACCGCCTGGTAGGGAAGCCACGCCCCGACGAGGCCGGGGTTGATCGGGATCCCGATCGTGAACGTCGCCTGGCCGACCCCATTCAACATCCCGAACGCGAACACCGCCGCACCTTGCAACCGCAGCGTCCCCACGCCCGGAATGAGCACCGACGGCGTCAAGAATCCCGTCCCTGTCGCCATGCCCCAATTCTCCCCGGCTGCGCCCTGCACCGTCAGCACGACCGTGCCGCCGAGGCCGTATTGCTGCCCGGACGGACCGAGGTCGCTGCGATGGCGCAGCGTCGGCACGTTGCTCCATCGCAAGCGGAACGACACGGGCGTGGCTGCCTCGGTGGCCACGGTTGCGTTCGACGCGCCGAATCCAGGGAACCCGTATGCACACACCATCGAGGGCCGATCGGTTCGCGGCGGCGACGAACTCGTCGTCATCACGATGAACGGGTAGCTCGGTGCCACCTGGACGACTTTCTTGATCTCGAGTAGCAGCGCGCTCGCACCGTCGTGCACGTACGGCTGCGTGAACGTGATCGGCACCCACGCGGCAGCGGACCACGACACCGGCATCGATGTCGCCTGCAGCACGACGGTCGGCGGCGCTGCGAAATTCGCGGCGAACGTGGTCATGAGCACCGTCGCCGGCGTCGCCACCGCGGCGATGCGCAGCGACGCGTAGTTCACGGTGCCGACCGCGAGGCAATGCAGTTCGATGCCCGTCAACACGGCACCGGGACCGGGCAGCTCGTTCTTGGGCACGAGGATGTGCACGCGCGCTTCGCCACCGAAGCCGGTGCTCGCGACGCCGAACGGCGCCACGTGGCTGCTGCCGTTCTGCAGCGTCTCCTGGGGATGGGCGGTGAGATGGATCTGTTGCGCCGACAGGAGGCCGGCTGTGAACAGACCGACGGCGAGGGCGGTCGGGCGCATGGGGTCGTTCTGCGAAGGGGTGTTCTGCGGGCGGATTCTATGCGGGTTCATCCCCCGCATGGGCGTCCAGTCAGGAACAACCGCCCTTTCGCAAATGGAACGGGCCGGGCGGGCCAAGCCTCTTACGCCCCGCCGCCGAGCCGGGTTCGCGATGCAGGATGAGGACCGTGCAAGTAGACAGATTCCGCATCGTGCGCCTCACGCCACCCGCGAATACTGCACCTACGAGTTGATGAAGTGGTCCGTGCCGTTCGCCAGCACGATCGCTCCCGTCCCCGGATCGACCGTCGCCGCCTGGTAGGGCAGGTAGAACCCCACGAGCCCAGGATTGTTCGGCAGGTAGACCACGTGGCTCGCCGCACCCGTCGCATCCAACAGCCCGCCCGCGAACAGCACGGCCCCGTTCAACCGGAGCGTACCCTGGATGCCTGGGATCACGACCGATGGCGTCAAGAACCCCGTGCCCGCGGCCAGCACCCAGAAGAACCCGGGATCCCCCTGCATCGTGAGGAGCACACTGCCGCCGAGGCTGTACTGGTTGCCCGACACGCCGGCATCGCCGCGGTTGCGCACCGTCGGGGTGCCGCTCCACCGCAGGCGGAACGAGATGGGCTCGTCGCTGCCGAATGCGTTCGCGGCAGTCGATTGGCCGGAGCCTGGTCCGCCGAACCCATAGACCATGGTGGGGCGGTCGGTGCGCGACGGGCTCGACGTCTTCTTCATGGTCACGAACTGGTAGGAGGCGGCGGACTGCACGATCTTCTGGATGTCGAGCAGCAGCGCACTCGTGCCGTCGTGCACGTAGGGTTGCGTGAAGCCGATCGGCACCCAGGCCGTCGTCGAGTACGTCACCTGCAGCGACGTTGCTTGCAGCACTACGGTCGGTGTGCCGACGAGGTTGGCGGCGTAGGTGCTCGACAACGAAGTCGCCGGCGTCGGCGATGCGGTGATCTGCAGCGAGGCGTAGTCGACAGTGCCGCCGATGAGTGTCAGGAGTTCGATGCCGGTCAGCAGCGCACCGGCCCCCGGCAGCTCGTCCTTGGGCACGAGGATGTTGCAGCGTGCCTCGGCGCCGGAGCCCGTGGAGAAGACTCCGAACGGTGAGTAGTTGCCGCCGCCGCCCTGCAGCGTGTCCTGCGGATGCGCGGTGACGTTGGTCTGCTGCGCTGGCACGACGCAGGTGGTGAACAGGACGACGGCGATGGCGAAGACGGGAGTGGGGCGCATGGTGGTTCGGTAGGGGCGAGGGGGGGGCCGGTACTATGCCACAACGCGCGCCGACCAGCGGTTCGAACAGGTGTTGGAAGGGGAACCGGGAACGGCTGGCCGCGGGGTCACTCCCCGGCGCTGTGATCCAGGACGCGGCGCTGTTCGTGGTCT
>JAYUCN010000503.1:0-4347 GCA_043740335.1 Planctomycetota bacterium | reverse complement strand
TCGGCAAGACCGTGCTGATCCAGGAGCTGATCCGCATCACGGCGGTCGAGAAGGGCGGCTTCTCGGTGTTCTGCGGCGTCGGCGAGCGCACCAGAGAGGGCAACGACCTCTGGCTCGAGATGGCCGAGGCCGAGTACACCGATGCGAAGGGCCAGAAGGCCTCCGTGCTCGACAACGCGGTGCTGGTGTTCGGCCAGATGAACGAGCCGCCTGGTGCCCGCCTCCGGGTGGCGCTGACGGGTCTCACGATGGCCGAGTACTTCCGCGACGTCGAAGGCAAGGACGTGCTGCTGTTCGTCGACAACGTGTTCCGCTTCGTGCAGGCGGGCTCCGAAGTGTCGGCGCTGCTCGGCCGTCTGCCGAGTGCGGTCGGGTACCAGCCGACGATGGCGTCGGAGATGGGGGCTTTGCAGGAACGCATCACGTCGACCAAGAAGGGCTCGGTGACGTCGATGCAGGCCGTGTACGTGCCGGCCGACGACATCACCGACCCAGCACCGGTCGCGACGTTCGCGCACCTCGACAGCACGATCATCCTCGAACGCCAGATCGCCGAGCTCGGCATCTACCCGGCCGTCGACCCGCTGAAGTCGACCAGCAAGATGTTGAGCCCCAGCGTCGTCGGCGAGGATCACTACAAGGTCGCCAGAGACGTGCAGCGCACGCTGCAGCGCTACCAGGACCTGCGCGACATCATCGCGATCCTCGGCATCGAAGAACTCAGCGAAGACGACAAGCTCGTGGTCGCGCGCGCGCGCCGCATCCAGCGCTTCCTGTCGCAGCCGTTCTTCGTCGCCGAGGCGTTCACGGGCACGCCGGGCAAGTTCGTCAAGCGCGAGGACACCGTGCGTTCCTTCAAGGAGATCCTCGAAGGCAAGCACGACAGCCTGCCGGAGTCGGCCTTCTACATGGTCGGCTCGATCGAAGAAGCCACAGCGCGCGGCAACAAGTAATCGCCGCTGAACCGAAGAGAACCATGGTCGCCGAACTGCACCTCCGCATCGTCACTCCGGATCGCACGATCATCGATCGCAAGGTCGCGGCGGTCTCGTTCCAGGGTGTCGATGGCGGCTACGGCATCCTGCCGCACCACGCCCCGCTCATGACGGCGATCGCCTCGGTTGGCAAGGCCGAGATCACGGAACTCGACGGCCGGAAGCACGAGCTGTTCGTCAGCGACGGCTTCGCCCAGGTGCAGAACAACGTGCTGACGCTGGTCTGCGAAGCCGGTGAGTTCGCGCGCGAGATCGACCTCGAACGCGTGAAGGCCGCCGAGGCGAAGGCGCGCGAGAAGATGGCGGGCCTCGACCGCCTCGACGCGGACTTCGTCAAGGCCGAGGCGTCGCTGCGCAAGGCGCTCATGCGCGAGATGCTGGCCCGCCGCGTCTCGGGCACCGGCAGCCTCGGGCAGTAGCGACCGCGCGGAATTCCTGCTGCCGCGCGTTTCCCCGACGGCCGCGCTTGCTAGGCTCTTGCGCCCCTTTGGGCGCCATGTGCGAACCAAACCCATGAACCTCCTGATCATCTGCGCGGCATCCCTGCTCGGGGTCGCCGCCTCCCTTCCCGCCGCGACCGTGCTGTCCACCGCCCCGCAGGATCCTGCGCCCGTGAAGCAGGACGGCATCCCCGAGTGCAAGGAGATGCAGAAGACGGCGTCTGGCCTCGAATGGGGGTTCTTGCAGAAGGGCCGCGACGAAGCGGCTCCTGCCGCCGACGACCTCGTCGAGGTGCACTACACGGGCTGGCTGCTCGATGGCACCAGGTTCGAGAGCTCGCGCGACCGCGGCCAGCCGGCGTCGTTCGCGGTCAACGGGGTCATCAAGGGTTGGACCGAAGTGCTCCAGCTCATGACGCCCGGGGCACGCTGCAAGCTCGTCATCCCGGGCGACCTCGCCTACGGGGCCGCGGGTCAGCCGCCGAAGATCCCCGCGAATGCGACGCTCGTGTTCGATGTCGAGCTGCTGAAGATCACGCGCATGCCGAAGTTCCGGCCGGGCAAGCCGGAGAACCAGAAGACTACGGCGAGCGGCGTCAAGTGGGAGGTCATGAAGGTGGGCACGGGGGCGCAGTGCAGTGAGAAACACGGCGTGGCGCTGCGCTTCGCGATCTGGAGCCCGGAAGGACAACTGCTGCAGTGCTCGGAGAAGCAGAACAACCACCGCATCAGCGGCCTCGCGACCAAGGTCCAGGTGACGTTCCTCAACGACCTCTTCATCAGCAGCAAGGTCGGCGAGGTGCTGCGCCTCGAGGTGCCGCAGAAGGCGTTCCCCGACGCACCCAACGACACCGTCTGGGAAGTCGAACTCATGAGCGTCAACGAGGTGCCGACCTTCCGTGCCTGTGATCCGACGAAGGTCGTGACGACGCAGAGCGGGCTCCAGTACGAAGTCATCGAGGTGGGCACCGGCGAATCGCCCAAGGCGACCGACGTCGTGACCGCCAACTACACGGGCTGGCTCACGGACGGCACGCAGTTCGACAGCTCGCACGCGCGCGGTGAGCCGATGTCGTTCGCGCTCAACGGCGTCATCAAGGGCTGGACCGAAGGCCTCCAGCTCATGAAGCCGGGTGGCAAGTTCCTGTTCACGATTCCGGGCGACCTCGCCTACGGCGCGCGTGGCAGGCCGCCGACGATCCCGGCGAACGCGACGCTCGTCTTTCTCGTCGAGCTCGTCGCCGTGAAGTCTGCGCAGCGGTGAGCGGCGGCTCACCGCTCGCGACGTGGCGAACGGCGCTGCTTTGGCTTGGCATTGCAAAGTAGGTGCGAGTCGGCCATCATGCTGCCGCATGCAGCCTGTTCCTTCTGCGTCCGCGGCGGCCACAGCACCGACCGTGCCCGTGCTGGAGGCCCGCTCCGTCTTCCGCTTCCGGACCGTCGACGGCCAGCAGGTGCCGATCGTGCGCGACGTGAGCTTCACGCTGCGGGCAGCTGAGTTCGCCACGATCATGGGCCCGTCGGGCTCGGGCAAGTCGACCCTGTTGCATCTGCTCGCGGGCCTCGACCGGCCGTCGGCGGGGGAGATCCTCGTGGCCGGCCAGGATCTCGGCAAGGGCGACGAAGAACATCGCGCTGCCGTGCGTCGCCGCCGCATCGGGTTCATCTTCCAGTTCTTCCACCTGCTGCCCGACCTCACGGTGGAGGAGAACGTCACGCTGCCGCTGCGCATCCTCGGCCAGAGCCCGCGCAAGCACCGCGGCCGCATCAAGAACCTGCTCGAACTGCTCGGCGTCGAGAAGCTCGGCAAGCGGCTGCCGTCGGCGCTCTCGGGTGGCGAGATGCAGCGTGTGTCGATCGCGCGCGCGTTGGCCACACAGCCGCCGCTCGTGCTCGCCGACGAACCGACCGGCAACCTGTCGAGCAAGGCCGGCGAGGAAGTGATCGCGCTGTTGCGCTCGGTGCGCGAGAAGCTCGGCACGACGATCCTGCTCGTCACGCACAACCCTCGCGACGCGGCGGCGGGGGATCGGGTGCTGTTCCTGCACGACGGTGCATTGCGCCCATCCAGTGAACTCTCCGGGGGACCCTTCGGTGTCGCTGACGTCTTTCATCGTCTCCAGGAACTGGGCATCTAGTCGGTTGCGGCTGCTGCTGACGCTGCTCGGCATCGCGCTCGGTGTCGCCATCGTCGTCGCCATCTACGTGATGGATCACAACACGATCCAGAGCCGTCTCCTGGCTCAGGATCCGCAGCGCGGGCGCGTCGACCTCGAGGTGGTGCCCGTCGACAAGGGTGCGTCCACGGCGCAGGTCCTGGCCGATCTGCGCAGCCGGCCGGGGGTGCAGGACGTGGCGACCTGGCGCGAAGCCCGCGCGTTGTTGCAGAGCGGCGACCAGGATCTCGACGTCGCCGTCTTCGGCCTCGGGCCCTTGCCGGCTGGTGCGTTCACGCACTACACGCTGCACCGCGGGCGCGACCTCGGCCCCGGCGATGAGGGGCTGGCCACGGCGGGCATCCTGCTCGGCAGCGAGGCAGCGCGGCTGCTCGGCGTCGATCTCGGCGCGCGCCTGCAACTGGGTGAACCGCAGCGCGGCCAACGCGTCGAGTGCCGCGACGGACAGCTCGTGCCTCTGCCGGAGCCGGCGGGCACGACGCGCTTCCAGGTCGAGGTGACCGTCGTCGGCGTGCTCGAACCCGAGCGCCTCGGCAAGCGCAACTTCTGCCAGATGGCGGTGTGCGGACTCGAGCTGGCAGCGCGACTGCAGACGCGCGGCGAGAATCTCTACCACCTGCTGCGGCGCGAAGGGGCGGACCTCGACCGGCTGCGCACGGACCTCGGTTCCAGCTACACGGTGCAGGACGTGCGCGGTGCGCTCATCGGCGAGGGTGCCGACGAACGCGCGTTCCG
>JAYUCN010000502.1:0-4352 GCA_043740335.1 Planctomycetota bacterium | reverse complement strand
CTCCCCGCGGCTTGGCGCGTCGTTGTCGAGGCGGCACCCAGACAAACGTAGCCAGGATCTCCCGATTCAGCGCCCAGAACCCCGCGTTGCCATGTTCGAGGAGCGTCTTGATCGCTCCCCCTTTTTCGCTCTCGGGTTCATAACCCAGACCCCTGCTCTGAGAGTTCCAGAGCACTTTTCGCCTCGTTCTGCTCTGCGCCTCATAACCCAGCCGCGCTCGGTCGCCGCCCCGCATCGACGCCACCACATCGCGCCCCGCCGCATGCAACCACCTGCCGCGAGCTTACGTGCACTCCGTACAGGACGACGCCCCGAGACCTTTCGGCCCCGGGGCGTCTTCGAACCTGGGATCACCAGGACTGGTAGCGGGGGCAGGATTCGAACCTACGACCTTCGGGTTATGAGCCCGACGAGCTACCGGGCTGCTCCACCCCGCGTTGGGTGAGGAAGGAGGATAGCGTCGCGATCACCGCCGGCAAGGGCCTTCTTGGATTCCCCGCGACCCGCCCTACCGCGACCTACCGCGCCGTGCGCAGCTGGTCGAAGGCCTCGCGCAACTCCGCCGGACAGTCCGCCGCCGCGAACAACCCCGCATGCCGCTCGGCCTCCTGGAGCGTCGCTGCTCGCGCCTTCGGATCATGCCGCAGACGCGCAGCCATCCACTCGACCAGGCGCGCGCGGAACGCGACGTCCTCCGGCGCCGTCGCCCGCAGCGTGCGATCGAACAGCTGCACGGCCGCCGCCGGATCCGCCACGACCAACGCCCGCGCAATGCGCGCCTGCAGCTCGAGCACAGAAGGATCCGCGGCGACCTCGGTCGTGCGTTCGTCGAGCACCCGCACCGCGACCTCGGGCTTGCCGAGCGCCAACTGCGCCTCCGCTGCGAGCACGCGCATGCGGTCCTTCTGCTCCGCCGACATCGCCGAAGGGCCGCCCCCCCCATTCCCGTTCGCGAGCCAACCGGAAGCACGCTGCGCCGCTTCCTGGAACTTGCCGGTCGCCAGCTCGACCTCGAGCCGCAGCAGGCGATGCTGCGGCTTGTCCAGGCGGCTCGATTCTTCGACCGTGTCGAGCGCACCAAGGGCCGCGCGCACGTCGCGCGCTTCGCGCAACAAGTCCTCCGTGCTGGTCCAGCCTTCGCGCGCGGGCTTGAACAAGGCCGTTTCGACGAGCACGTGCATGGCCATGCGCGCCCGCTCGGCAAGTCCGGCATCCGAGCTACCGACATCCTTGGCGAGGTCGACGGCGGCATGGCTCTGCAGCACGAGGCGCAGGCTCTGCCGCTTCTGGAACTCGACCAACGGCCCGCAGGCACCGAGCCACTGGCCGCGATCGGCGCGCGCGTCGGCGGCGAGCGTCGCCAGGGCCTGCAGCAGCGGCTCCAGACGGAACTGATGTTCGGGCTGCAACGGCGTGAGAGTGCCGAGTACCCAGCGTAGCGCGCCGATCGCCTTCTCGGGCATCTGCGGTTCGCGGCCGCAGACCTGCAGGCTCTCGACCATGGCCCGCAGCACCGTCACGTCCGGTTCGGTGGCAAGACGGTTGCGCAGGGCGAGGATGCTCGCGGCGATCCACTCGGACCGATGGGCATCGACGCCTTCGGGCAACCGCGCCAACGACTCGGCCGCCAGCTGGCGCAGTTCCCGTGCTGGATCCTCGAGCAACGCATGCAGGGCCCGCACCCACCGGTCCGCCGCGTCCTTGTCGTCGCGCCAGGCCTGCAGGTGGATCAGGCAGGTGGAACGGAACTTCGTGTCGAGCCGCGCATCCTGCACGAAGTCGAGCAGGAGGCCGAATACCTCGGGCACCCGCTGGTCGCGCGAGTCGAGCATCTGGGCCAGGAGCAGGGCGTGGTCGCGCAGTTCGAGCTGGGGGTCGCTGCGGCAGATGGCTGCGACCAGGGCCAGCCACTCGGGCTTGTCGGCATCGCTTGGCAACGGCGCGCACCAACGTGGCGAGGTGCGCGAGGCGAGGGTGCCGAGCGTCGTCGTCAGTTGGACGCGTTCCGATGCACGCTGCTGGAGCAACGACGCTGCGAGTCGTACGAGTGTACCGCGCACCTCCGGAGTCGGGAACCGACGCAGGCCGCGCAGGGCTGCGACCTTGGCCTCCACGGCGGACTCCTGAAGTTGCGCCACGAGCAGCGTCACGAGTTCGTTCGCAAGCTCCGTCTCCTCGTTGCGGGCGAGGTAGGCGGCGACCTCCAGCAGCAGCGCGCGGCGCCGGACCTGATCTTCTGCGACCTGGCGGAAGCGCTGCAGCAACGCCTTGCAGAAGGCCTGTCGGGGTGCTGGCGATTCCTCCGCCGGCAAGCCGTTGCCCAGCGACTGCTGCAGTTGTTCGAGGCAGGCGTCCAAGACCGCCGGATCGTCGACGACGGTGTGGAGCTGGATGGCGGCCCAATCGACGCCGGGGGTGCGCACGGTGTGGGCGCGCACGAACTCGCGGGCGGCGTCGATGCGCAATCGCACGAGTTCGTCGCGCATCCGCTCCAGCGGTCGGGGGCCCATGCGGGCGGCGCGCTCCACGAGATCGACGTAGCGCATGCTGCCGCAGCGTTCGTACCAGGCTTCGAACTGCGCCCTGGTCTGGAACTCCTCGTCGTGGTACGTGAGCAGCTGCAGCGCACGGCGGGCACCGTTGCGCACACGTTCCTCCTGTCCCTCGAGGAAGTCCGCGATGGTCCGAGCGAACAGGACCTGCTGCATGTCCGCAAGACAACGCAAGACGACGACCTTGCCATCGTCGTCGACACTGCCGAGCAGCACGCGCGCAGCCGCATCGAGGTCGCGCGCGGCAACACGCTGGAGCGCCAGGCGCGCCGCCGCACGCAGCGGATTGGCGGTCGCATCTTCGATGGCGTCCCCGCCATCGCGCCACATTGGCGAAAGGGCCCCGAGGTAGCCGGTGAGAATCTGCCGTCGTGCCTCGGCCGCGGCACCACCGAACAAGGTCGACTGGTTGCCGACGAGGTGCCGCTGCAGACCAGCCAGGATCGTGCGCCGCAGCGCTTCGGGGTCGTCCGTTCGCAGCAGGTGTTCCTGCAGGATGCGGTGCGCCTCCGGCCGCGACATGCCGAGCAACCGCTCGACCGCAGTTTCGCGCGCCTCCAAGCCCTCGGCACCTGCTTGCGCGAGCATGGCGCGCAGTCGCTCGAGTTCGTCGGGATTCTGGGCCCGCGCTGCTGGCAACAGGAGTTCGGCGGCCGACGCGGACCGCATGGCGCTCATCGCACCGAGGGCGCAGAACACGGTCGCGAGCCAAGGCCCGCGACGATGCAAGGTTCCATTCGTTCCGTTCGCCCGTCCGATCATCACCGCCGTCTCGTCAATCCCGGGAAGCCGATCTGACACCTGATCCGGTGAGCACCCACTCACCAGCGCGCATCCTATCCCGCCGCAGCGGGAGTGGAGCATCGGCATTCGGCGGTGCCGATCGCAAGCGAGAGCACCGGTCATGGCGAACAGGTCGCCCGACCGCGACCGGTCACCCTGGGATGATCCAGCGCGCGGCCTTGCTCTTACCGACCTGCACGACGTAGGAACCAGGCGGCAGACCGGCATTGACGTCCTTCCAGACAACCCCATCGACGCGCACGCCATTGCCAGCGATGAGGCGGCGGGCCTCGCTGCTCGAGGGCGCGAGGCCTGACGCGGCGATCGCCGTCGGCAACGCGATCCGCCCATCCGGAAGGCGCCGGACGTCGGCGGCCGGAGACCACTCGGGCAGGTGGTCGGGCACTCCGCCCTGCTGATGCACCCTGTCGTACTCGGCCCGCGCGGCCTTGGCGGCAGCCGCTCCGTGGAAGCCTGCGACCACGGCATCGGCGAGCGCGAACTTGGCCTCCAGGGGATTCTGCACGAGCGCCTCGGCCCGGGCGGTCGGCACGTCGGTGAGCAGGACGAAGTACTTCGTGAGCAGGGTGTTCGGCACCTTCATGAGCTTGCCGAACTGCGCCGACGCCGACTCGGCGACGCCGACGTAGTTGCCGAGCGACTTCGACATCTTCTCCTTGCCGTCGAGCCCTTCGAGCAGCGGCATCGTCAGGCAGACTTGCGGCACCTGCCCCTGCTGGGCCTGGAGGTCGCGGCCGACGAGCAGGTTGAACAGCTGATCGGTACCGCCGATCTCGACGTCGCAGCGCAACTCGACCGAGTCCCAACCCTGCAGCAGAGGGTAGAGGAACTCGTGCACGGCGATCGGCTGCCGGTCCTTGTGGCGCTTGCTGAAGTCGTCGCGCTCGAGCATGCGCGCGACGGTGTAGCGGCTGGCCAGGGTGATGCAGTCCATGAAGGATTGAGCCAGGAACCACTCGCCGTTCTCGCGCTCCTCGATGTCGGCGAGGTCGAGGA
>JAYUCN010000501.1:0-4354 GCA_043740335.1 Planctomycetota bacterium | reverse complement strand
TCACGTCCGCGGCTTCCCGGTGCCACGCCATCCGCCCGCTCTCGATCTGGCCGAAGAGTACGACGTCATCTACCAGCACCTTGAGGCGATGGCTCTCGTTGTTGAGCATGTTCACGAACTCGCGCCAATCGCTCTCCTGGGCCGGGTCGATCAAGGCCAGGATCTCGCTGCTGCTGCACATGTTGGTCAGCGGCGTGCGCAACTCGTGGCTGATCGACGACAGCAGGTCGTCCTTGAGGCGGTTGATCTCGTGGTTCCTGGTCACGTCGACGAGCACCACGACCTTGCCGAATTCGTGGTCCGGTCGGTTGGATTGCATCTGCACGATGGTGAGATCGAACATGCGATCGCCGTGCTCGATGTCGGTGCTGTGGATCTCCGCCGCGGTGCTGCTGCTCCGATCCATGCCTTGCTGGACGGCCTGACCCAGTTGGCCGCCGACCAGATCGACCAGCATGCGCCCTTCGATCGGACCGGAGTCGTTGCGCACGACCTGGCGGGCACTGCGGTTGGCAAGCACCACGCGACCGCTCACGTCGACGACGACCACGCCTTCACGCAGGGACTGCAGCACCGAATGCACCCGATCGAACGCGACCTCGACCGACATCAGGTTGGCCTGGCTGAGCTGTTCGCGCTGTTCGATCGACTGGCATGCCTGGTTGAAGACGCGCACCATGGGATGCAGGAGCGGGGCGCCCCTTTCGACGAGCGGCGGCGCCTTGCCCTGCGTGCGCAGCTCGTCCATGGCCTCGGCGATGTCCTGGAGGGGTGCGATGAGTGTTCGGCGCAGGTAGCGCAGACCCGAGCCGAGCAGCGTGCCCGAGGTCAAGCATGCGGCGGCGGCGACACCCACGACGGTCCCGGGCTCCGCGCCCATGAGCCATGAGATGGCCGCCGGGAGAGTCGTACCAGCGACCACGGCGGCGGTCAGGATGCTGGCCCGCAAACCGAGATCGTCGAGGCTTGCTGGTTGTCGTGGGGACTTGGCGCCCATTGGGAACGGAATCTGTATCGACGCTGGAATGAGGCGGACTTGATGTCCGCGGCGCCACTCGGGCGGTCGCATTGTCGGCCAACTCGACACTCTCCGTCAGGAACGTTCCGGATGGTCCGGTGCCGGCGTGCAGGTCGCCGGGACGCCCATGTGGGCGGCCGGCTGCGACACCGTCACTTGAACGCGGCGTAGACGCGGTGCACGTCGTCGTGGTCGTCGAGGCGTTCGAGGAACGCTTCGACCTGGGCCTTGTCCTTCTCCGACAGCGCGATGGGGTCCTTCGCCACGTAGCCGAGTTCGGCCGAGGCGACGGTCCAGCCGGCCTTCTTGAGCGCGTCCGCGACCGTGTAGAGGTCGGTGCGGTCGGCGAGGAAGCGCCCGCCGCTGTGATCCTCGGGCACATGCTCGAGCGGTTGCACGTCCTGCGCGCCCGCTTCGATCGCCGCCGTCTCGAGGTCCATGCCGGCCTGCTCGTGCGTCGCTTCGACGATGCCGCGGTAGTCGAACAGGAACGTGACCTTGGTGCCGAACTGCACGTCCTTGAACAGCGAACGGATGTCGGGCGCGGTGCGGTTCCGGTTCTCGGTCATGCACTCGACGATGATGGGCACTTTCTGCGGGCCCATGCCCTCGTAGGTGACGAGCTCGTAGTTGACGGCCTCGGCGCCCTGGCCGGACGCCTTCTTGATCGCGCGCGCGATGGTGTCGTTCGAGACCGAGTGCTTGCGCGCGGCTTCGACGGCGAGGGCGAGGCGGGGGTTCATCTCGGGATCGGGCACGCCCATCTTCGCCGCGATCGTGATCTCGCGGACCATCTTGGTGACGATCTTGGCGCGGCGGTTCGCCGTGATCTCCTTGTTCTTCTGCAGCCACTGGCGGCCCATGCGGTGTCCTGGTGCTCGTTGGAAGGGCCGGGCAGGATGGCCGGGCCGGGCGGGGCTGGCAAGGGTGGGGCACGCGCATTGCGAGCGCGGGGCGCCTGCGCTGGCCGAACGACCTGCGGGCAGGACAGAGAAACTCCTCCCGCCTTGTTCGGTGTGTTGATGCGGCCTCGTGGGTAGCCTTCGGGGCCTCTTCGTTCTTCGCCCGCCTCAGGAGTCAACGCGTGACCAATGCTGCAGCCGGCACGAATCGGGATGGCACCGTCATCCCCGAGTTCAAGCAAGTCATGGGGCATCCGCAGCCACTGTGGATGCTGTTCATGTCCGAGTTCTGGGAGCGCTTCGCGTTCTACGGCATCCGCTGGGCGCTGGTGCTCTACATCGTCGCGCAGTTCCATGCGGGGGCGGCGACGGGGGAGGCCGACGCGAACCTGACGTATGGGTCGTACCTGGCCCTCGTGTATGCCGTCGCGATCTTCGGCGGATATGTCGCGGACAAGGTGATCGGCTACCAGCGATCGATCTTGACCGGCGCGGTGTTCATGGCGTGTGGCCTGTTCATGATCACGTGGCCCGATCCGACGGTCTTCAAGCTCGGCCTCGCCACCATCGTCGTGGGCAATGGCTTGTTCAAGCCCAACATCTCCACCGTCGTAGGCAAGTGCTATGCGGTGGGCGACGAGCGCCGCGACTCGGGTTTCACGATCTTCTACATGGGTATCAACCTCGGCGCAGCCCTGTCGCCGCTGCTCACGGGTGAGCTCGCCAATCACGTTTTCGGCACCGAGGCCGTGCCCGCGTACAAGGTTGTGTTCTTCACGGCTGGCTTCGGCATGCTCGTCAGCCTCGTCTGGTTCTACGTTGGTCGCAGTTCGCTGAAGGGCATCGGGACGCCGCTCGCGGACCAGCAGAACCTGACGCGGGTGGTCTACGTGGCGTTCGGCGCCGTGCTCGCCATACCGGTGGTATTCGTGCTGCTCTCGGCGGGCGGGAAGAACCTGCAGTGGGTGCTCACGGTCATGTTCGTGGGGCTGGCGGTGATGCTGATGACCGAGGGCATCCGTGGCGGCGCCATCGTGCGCGACAAGACCATCGCGATGCTGGTGATCTTCGTGTTCAACATCATGTTCTGGATGTTCTTCGAGCAGGCGGGAAGTTCCTTCACCTTCCTCGCCGAGAAGATCGTGGACCGCCAGCTCGGAAGCTGGACGTTCAAGACGGGGTGGTTCCAGAGCGTGAATGCCGTGGCGATCATCGCCTTCGCGCCACTCGTGGCGTGGGTCTGGGTGGCGCTGGCGAAGGTGAACGCCAACCCGTCGATCCCGCGAAAGTTCGGCCTCGGCCTCATCTTCAACGGGCTCGCGTTCCTGCTGCTGATGTTCACGCTGTCGAAGCTCGTCGACCCGGCCACGAACAAGATCCCGTTCTGGACCTTGTTCGCGGTCTATCTGATCCAGTCGGTGGGCGAACTCTGCTTGTCGCCGATCGGCCTCTCGATGGTCACCAAGCTGGCGCCGGTGCGCCTCGTCGGACTCGGCATGGGCGGCTGGTTCCTGTCGACCGGGATCGGGAACAACCTGTCCGGCATCTTCGCCAGCCATGTCAGTGGCGAGACGGGCATGACGACGGAGTCGGCGCTCGGCGGCTACACGTTCGGCTTCTGGGCGCTGTCGGCGGCCGGCTTGATCCTGCTGCTCGCAGCACCATGGGTGCAGAAGCTCATGCACGGGGTCAAGTAGACCTCGCGGGCAGCAACCGCCTCGACAAGTGGATGCACGGCATCGAGTGAGGGCATCGGCCTCCTGCGTCGAGATCAAGGAGGACACGGACAGCCACGGCCTGCCGACCGTGACCGTGAAGCTCGACGACGGTGCCGTGCCGGGCAGCCGCGTCGCTTTCGTGCGCACGCTCGCCGACAGGCAGTTCGCGACCGACCTCGTCACGCCCGAGAAGTTCGCGAGCGTCTACGCCGGGAATCCGCCCGAGACTCGAGCCGGGCGCCTGGCTGCGTTCTACGCGATCGTCACGGTGGGGAACTGTGCCTGTCGCCGATGGCGCTGTCGCTCGTCACGAAGTTGAGCCCGAAGCGTTTCGTCGGCCTGACGATGGGCGGCTGGTTCTTCGCCACCGCCGTCGGCAACAAGTTCGCGGGCTTCCTCGGCGTGCTGCAGGGGCACATGGCGCCGGCCGCGTTCTTCCTCGTCATCGCGGGCGCTGTGTCGCTCGTTGCGCTGTACATCCTCATGGTGCTGCCCAAGCTCGACACGGCGATCAAGCAGTACGGCGCGTGAGGGCGGGTGGTTCGCGCCGCCGATCGAACTCGGCGTCGCGGGCAACCTGCTCGCGGTCACGAGTTCGAACGCGCTGACGCTCACGATCGGCTCGTTGTAGGCCGCGCGCGCGGCTGCCGGTCACGGAAGCCATGTTGCGGCGAGTGGGGGCCTGCGTAGGCTTCGACGGCATCGCTTCTGCGTTC
>JAYUCN010000500.1:0-4355 GCA_043740335.1 Planctomycetota bacterium | reverse complement strand
CGCACGAATACACGCACCTCGTGACGGGTGGTCAGCCCTGTACGGTGCCACTCTGCACGTGGTCGGTCGGCGCGCCGCAGCAGGGGCAAGTGCTCGCCACGCTGGCCACCGAACTCGATGGCACGATGAACGTGAGTGCGGACGCCGTGCTCGTACGCTGGCAATGCGGCCGTGGCGACGTGCTCGCCTGTGGTCTGCTGCCCGATCTCGTCAACGGCGACCCGGCTGTGCGCGACACCGCGTGTGCGTTCGTGCGCCACTGTGTCGCGAGCGCACCGGGTGCGGCGTCCAGACCGGTCGTGCTGCTGCGCACGAACGAGGACAGGCCTGGCGCCGACGTCGCGGTTGCGTCCAGCGCCGACGCGCTGCCCATGGCGCCGTTGCTCGCGCATTGGGGCTGGCAGGTGCGGCTGCCCGAGGACGACCCGGCACTCGTGCGTTCGCCCGAGGACGTGCTGGCCGACGTGCTGTTGCCGAGCTGGCAGAGCGGTGCCGACCTGCTCGAACTCGACCTCGCCGATGCGACGCGCGGCGTGCCGCTGGTGTGGTCGCACGACGATCCGCTCAAGCGTCCGCCGACGTGGCGCGGTGACTTCGTGCTGCCGACCTGGAACTGCGGTGCAGTCGGCCGGCTGGCCGCCGAGGCGCATGCGCGCGGCATGCTGCTGCAGGCCGCCGTCGATCCCTTGCCCGTGGGCGAGCGCGCGACGGAGCGGCTGGTCGCGCTGCGGTTCCTCGCGCGCGAACTCGCGTGCGTGCGACGGCTCGGGGCGCAGGCGCTCGATGGCTTCGGGGTGCGACAATGGTGGCACGACACCGGTGGCTACGGCCCGGCGATGCTGCAGGACTTCCAGCCAGCAGCGTTCCTCTACCGCGCGGGAGAACTCGTGCCCGAGCTCGCGGGTGGCCTGCGCGCGCTCGATGCCGACGATGGCGCGCCGCGCGGGTCGTCGTTGGCCGGGCTCAGCGGGTCGTGGCGCGATGGCTTCCCGGCCGATCTGTTCCCGCTCGGCGTGCTCGATGCGCGCGCCATGCCCGATCGGCGCGCAGGTGCCGCGGCGGTGGCGGGCGGCGGCAGCCACGCCGACTGGATCGTCACGCAAGCGAACGACTTCGTGCGCGCGCGTGCTGCTAGCGGGGGCTCGATGTGGTGGCGGCGCCACGACCGGGAGACGCTCGCGGTCGACACCGTGGCCTACGTGCACGGCGTCTCGCTCGAGCCCCTGCGCGCGGCCGTGGCCATGGGACTCGCGGCGACCGGCAGCGATGGGCAACGCGCGGCCGCCAGAGCACTCGTCGACGGCATGGCACCCGGGTTCGGTGCCGAGCTGCCGGTGCCCGCCGCCGTGCACGTGCTGCAGAACAACTGGTTTCGCCTGCTGGGCAGTGGCGGCGGCCTGCTCTACGACCCACGCGGGCTCGCCCGCTTCCGGCCCGGGGAAACGACGACGCTGAGCCCGGCCTTCCTGCGCACGCGCCTGTTCGGCGTGCGCCCCGACAGCGTGGTCTTGCGCGTCGAGCGTCTCGATCTGCTTGCCGAAGGACAACGCGGTGAGGGTGGCTACGGTGCCTCGGCCCTCATCGGCACGTCGCGCGCCGCCGACCGCCGTCCCCCCGCTGTGCTGGCGGCGGCCGAAGCGCCGCGATGGCCCGCCGCGGCGGTGTTCGAATGGATCGGTTCGCCCGGGTACCACGAACTCGAGGTACTGCTGCGCGGGGTGCGGGGCAGCGGCGTCCTGTCGGTGTCCTTGGACGGTGTACTGCTGCGGTGCCTGCCGTTCCGCACGGGAGAGCGCGCCGAACCGGTGCTCGTGCCGGTGCACGTCGCCGCGTCCGGTGTCCGCATGCTGCAGCTCGCGGTGCAGGACCGCGGTGCTTGCGCCATCGATCGTCTGCGTCTGCAGCGTGCGGGGGACGTCGGTGTGGAAGCGCGCGTCGTCGTACCGGCTGGCAACCACGCGCGACTGCTCGAGCGTTCGCACTCGAGCCAGCATGCCGAGAGCGTCGAGTTGTCGACGATCGCCGACTTCCCCGGCTTCCTGCTGCGCATCGCGTGCGAACAGGCGGCTCGCAACCTGCAGATCGAACGCACGTTCGTGCTGCCGGAGTACCACGAGCTCGGTGCGTGCGCCGCGGGCGAAGGTGCCGCGGGCCTGCGCCAGCCCTTCGTGCTGCGGGCGGCCAATAGTGCCCTGCCCGACCTCGTCGTGGTGCCGTTGCAGCTCACGCGCTACGAACGGCTCGTCCTGCGCGACGGCGAACTCGTTCTGCACCAGGCGCCCGAAGCCGGCATGCAGAGCCGTCTCGGCTTCCTCTGCTGCGCGCGCACCGAGAGCGAACGCTGGCGGGAACACGCCGCCACCGTCTTCGCGGCCCTCGAGCAACCGCAATCGTTCGACCTCGGCGATCGTGGCGAAGCGACGCTGCTCGACCGCCTGCCGCTGCCGTGGACGCGCATCGTGCATCTGCAGGGTGCCGCCAACACACCGCTGTTCGTGCGCGAGAACGGCTGGTGGACGTGGCGCGGTACGCAGCCGGCGATCGACGGTGGGCGGTGGTTGCGCGTGCAGCAGACGCCCGGGGACACGGTGCAGATCGTTGGTGGACCCTCAGTGTTCGCCCGCACGCGGCCGGGGCCAGGGTCGCTGCGCGTGGTCGCGCTGCGCGATCCGGAGCCTTCGTGCACGGTCGTGCGCGTGCTGCAGCCGAGCCGCCTGTGCGCACCGAGCGTGATCCTCGGCCAGGACTTCGACGAGGTGACGCTCGATGGCCAACCCTGGGCGTGGTTCGACGGCCGCACGGTGTTCCTGCCGGATCGTCCAGGCACCTGGCGCATCGAGACGCGCGCGCACGGCGGCGGTCAAGGGCCTTCCGTGCGGTGCACGCGCGCGCCGCTCGATCGGTGCTTCTTCGCACCCGACCGGCGCGAACTCGTGCTCGTCACGGCGGCGGATCCGAGCCGCCCGGCCGAGCTGCCGTGGACGGCCGTGCTGCGTGGGCCGGTGCCGAAGAGCATCGAGAACGGCGAAGTCGTCGACGAGGCGGCGTTGCGCCACGCCGATGCCGAGGCGGCGGCCCTGGCACGGGCCGGCGGCGTCCTGATCCGGTTCAAGAGCGGCATCACGCGGGTGATCTATGGCGAGTGAACGACGCGGACTCCTGATCACGATGTGCGTGAGTCTCGGTGCTTCGGCGCTGGTGTTCGCTGTGCTGCCTGGTGACTGGCCCAATCCGCTGCCGGAGGGGCCGCTCGACCTCGGGCGTGGTGCGAGCCGCCTCCGCGCGGCCGCGGCTGCCGTCGATGCAGCGTGTGCGCGCGGCGATCTCGCCGCCTTCGGCGAAACGACGACGCCTGCCCATCGCCAGCAGCTCGCGCGCCGTCTGCAGACGGTCGACCTGCGGCTCGATGCGGGAACGCTGCGGGACCTTGGCAACAGGGTGGGGAACTGGCTCGACCTGCCGCTGCTCGCCGGGCGCGTGCATGGTGCGTGCACCGCCGTGGCGGTCGCGCGGCCGGCAGGCGATGGGGCGCAGGTGCTGACGTTCGTCTGGGACGGGCAGCGGTTGCGTTTCGACGGCTCGCGCCATGCCGCGGCGGTGCGCAGCACGTCGGCCGCCGTTGCCGCGGTGACCGAGGCCGTGGCTCGACTCGCGCGTTGATCGGGCAAGGCACCGCGCATTGCCGGTTGGAGTGCAGCGGATAAGCTCTGATGGATGGTGCCCGCGGATTCGTTCGACGATGCTGCCGCCACGCTGGCCAGGACCTCGTTGCCCTTTGTCACCCCGCCCGCCTGGGCCGAAGCGATGCGTCCGCATGTTGCCGAACTGCTCGTCGAGCAGGCGCACCTCGAGAAGAAAGCCGCCGCGGCGGCGATCACGTTCCTGTTCCGGCTGCCCCATGGTGTCGAGATGCACCGGGGGCTGTCGGTGTTGGCACGCGAAGAGCTCGTGCACTTCGAACGCACGCTGCGTCTCCTGCAGCAGCGCGGCATCACGTTCCTGCCGCAGGCACCGTCGGCCTACGCCGAGCGTCTGAAGGCCAAGGTCGCGCGCACGATGCCCGAGCGCCTCGTCGACGAACTGCTCGTCGCGGCGATCATCGAAGCGCGCTCGTGCGAACGCATGGGCCTGCTGGCCGCGGCGCTGCGCGCTGTCGACGCCGAGGTGGCGTCCTTCTATGCCGACCTCTGCGAGGCGGAGGCGCGGCACGAGTCGGTCTACCTGCAGCTCGCCATCCAGCTCACGTCGGCGGCTGTGGTCGCGCGGCGGCTCGGCGAGTTGGGCCAACACGAAGCGACGGTGCTGCGCGAACTGCCCCTGTCACAGCACCTGCACAGTGGCTGCTCCGGGGGTTG
>JAYUCN010000499.1:0-10527 GCA_043740335.1 Planctomycetota bacterium | reverse complement strand
CCTGCCGCGCCTGCTCGTCCGTCGCCATTTCGACGAAGGCGAACCCGCGCGGCCGCTGCGTCTCACGATCGATCACGACGTGGACGCGTTCGACCGTGCGTCCATCCTGCGAAAAGGCCGCCCGCAGTGCGGCCTCGTCCGCGTCGTAGGGAAGGTTCCCGACGTAGAGTCTCTTGCCCATTGCAATGTGACTTCCTCGGCGAACGCAAGAAGGGTCCCATGCACCGGGCCGTCGAGGAAGCCGCCTCTTCGAGGTGTAGCACCGACCGGGCACATGCCACCGCGTGGGGTTTGCCCCCGCGGTCGTGGCGGGATGATACTTGGCGCCCCGTTCCCGGAAAGCACCTGGCCGACTTTCCCCCTGTTGGGGTCCTGGCGGGTCGGTCTACTGTGCGCCCCATGCCTCGATTCCGCATTGCCCTCGCTGGGCTGTTCGCCGGCGCACTCTGCTGGAGCGCCTGTTCTGGACCGGAGCCGCTTCGGCAACCGGACACTGCCGTCGCCAGTGGCAAGCCCGCACCGCCCACCCCCCAGCAACCCGCCAACCCCATGCCTCCCTCCACCCCCCCGGCCGCGGCGTCCCGCGAAGTTGCGACCCTTGGCAATGGCTGTTTCTGGTGCAGCGAAGCCGTGCTCGAACAACTGGACGGCGTCATCGACGTGACATCCGGCTACGCCGGGGGAACGGTCGAGTCGCCGACCTACGAGCAGGTCTGCACCGGCACCACGGGTCACGCCGAGGTCGTGCAGGTCACGTTCGATCCGTCGCGCATCGCCTACGACAAGCTGCTCGAGTGGTTCTTCAGGTCGCACGACCCGACCACACTGAACCGCCAGGGCAACGACGAAGGCACGCAGTACCGTTCGGTGATCTTCTTCCACAGCGAGGCACAGAAGGCGGCCGCACTCGCCGCGATCGCGAAGGCGCAACCCGGATTCCGCGACCCGATCGTCACCGAGTTGACCGTAGCGAACCGCTTCTGGCCGGCCGAGGCGTACCACCAGGACTACTTCCGCAAGAACCCGGGCAAGAACTACTGCCGCGCCATGATCGCGCCGAAATTGCAAAAGCTCGGCCTGAATACGCAACCGAAATGAGTTCGCCGCTGCAGCGGACGCGGCCCGAGCGCCGCACCGCTGAGCGGCGTTCAACGCCTGGCCCAGTCCTGGGTCTGCAGCAGGAACTCGCTGCCTTCGTGCGTGTCGAAGAGGCGCAGGGTGACGTGGTCCTTCTCGCCGAGGTCGAGCTCGAGGCGGAACGGGCGCCCGGTGGGATCGCGCGCATCGGCGAGTGTGCCGTGCAGCTGCAGCGCGTCGGGGGCCTGTGCCTGGGGCGCGCCACTGCACTCGACCGACCACGTGCTGAGGTCGTCGCGCCAGGAGGCCGTGTAGTGCTGGCGCAGCGTGTCGAAGCCGAGGATCTGCACGGCCTCGAGGTCGTTGCCTTGCAACTTCAGGTTGAAGTTGAGGACGACGTAGCGGCCGCCAAGGATCGCCTTGCCGACGACGACCCCACGATCGTTCTGTTCGGTGCCGCCCGGCGGCGTCGTGCGCAGGGTGATGTTCCACTCGCCGAGGAGCTTGCTGAGTCGTTGGTGGGGGTCGACGAGACGCGCGAGCTGCTGGGCCTGCTTCAACATCTGCGCCTGCTGCACGGGGTCCTGGGTGACAACCTGCGGCGATGGCGATGGCAGCAGCAACCACAGGGCCGAGAACGGAACGACGGCGAACAGCAGGAACTGCATGCAAGAAGCGGATCCCTTCGCGGCCCATGGCGCAAGGACCGCGCGGGTGTCAGCGCCCTGGGTCCGCCGCCTTCACCACGCGCCCCGTCGTCGCATCGACGTGCAGGCCAAGGGCTTCGTCGGCGGCGACCCAGAACAGGAACAGGTACATCATCTCGTCGGTCGTCTCGAGGCCGAATCTCACCGTCTGCGTCGGGTCGGGGTTGAACGGATTCCAGGCCGAGTTGTCGTAGTGCGCGAGAGCCCGGATCCTGGTGCCGCGCGCGAACGTCTTGCTGCCGGGCGCCCAGCGATAGGACTGCTGCCAGTCGAAGTTGTAGTTCGGCACCACGAGCAGGGTCTCTTCGGTGTGGTCGGGCGACTCGGCCACCACCATCATGTCGCGCCCGCGCACGTGCATGTGCACGAACATGCCGATGCCGACCGCGTCCTTCGGCAGCGTGCGCACGGCGCGCACGGGGTGCGCCATCGCCCCGGGCGGGATCGCGAACCGGAAGTCGGCGGCGGTCGTGACCTGCATCTCCTTCTGTACTTTGACGCGCGGAAAGCGCAGGCCGACGCGCAGCCGATCGACCTCGGGCTTGCCCGTCGTCACGTAGTGCGCCTGGAGCGCCAGCACCGAGCCGGCCGGGATGCGCACGGCGGTGCCCGCGTCCATGACCATCGCATCGCCGCCCGGCACGTAGCCCGTGATGAAGCCGTCCTGCGAGAACTTCTCGCCGAACTTCACGCGCGCGAGATTGCAGTGGTGCAGCGAGCGCCCGTTCTCGGGTCGGATCTCGATCGCTTCGACCCAGGTGTCCTGCTCGAAGCGGTACGGCAGCACGAAGTACTTGTAGGCGACGAGGCCGTCGGCCGGCAGCCGGATCGGCGCCTTGATCTCGATCGTGACATCGGGCTCGCCGATGCGCCAGCCGCTCGTCGGCAGCGCCCTTGGCGGCGGCAGCTCGGCAGCATCACCGCTCGGCGTGCCACCCAGCAGCCAGCTCGCGACGGTCGTGCGTTCGGGGGCGGACAAGCCGCGGTGGTTGACGAACGAACCGTGCGCCGAGCTGCCGTACCACGGCGGCATGCGCCCTTGCGCGACGACTTCGCCGAGCATCGCCGCGTGCTTCCGGGCCTGCGCTTCATCGAGCAGCGGGAACGGCGCTTCGCCGGCCGGGCGATGGCATGCCTGGCAATGGCGCTGGAGGATCGGCGCGATGTCGCGCGCGAACGTCGGCGTCGCCGCAGGGGCCACCGGTGCTGGTGACGTGATGAGGCAACCGCTGACCTGCGTCTCGGCGACCGCGACGGCGCGCGTGGCGAGCACGTCCTCGACGGCGAGGCGCAGGTCGTCGCGAGTCGGTGCCTGCCTGCCACCGGTGTAGCTGTGCTGGTCGTCGACGCGCCCGCGGTAGACGATGCGCCGGTCGCGATCGAGCACGACGGCGGCGGCCGTGCGGTCGACGCCGCACGCGCGCGCGAGATCGAGATCGAAGTCCTTGCCGAACACCGCCGCCGGTGCGGCCTCGGTCACGGTGCCCGCCGCGTCGACGAGGTGGTCGCCGGCGCCGACGTTCACCACGACCACGACCACGCCACGCTCCGCGTAGTCCTTCGCGAGCATGCCGATGCGCGGCAGGTAGCGCTGCACGAGCGGGCACTCGATGGTCGCGAAGAAGAGCACGGTCGCCTGGGTCGCCCCGAGTTCCGGCAGGCGGCGGACCTGCCAGCGAAGATCCGTGAAGCTCGCGTCGACGATGGTGCCGAGCGGCACCGGCGTCTTCGCGTGTTCGGGGGCCGTGCCCTGGCCAATGACGATGGACGACCACAACAGGCTCAGCAGCAACGAGGCCGGGCGCATGGCAGCAGAGCGTCCCCCGGCCCGGGCCCGGCGTCCAGTCCACCATCGTTGCCTTGCGCGGATGTCTCGGTTCTGCTCCCCCCATGCAAGCGGCCGGAGCCTCGCCAATCGCGGACGCCCTGCCTCACCTGACCACTGGGGCTCTGGCCCTGCAGGGACGGAGCCACGGCGACGTCGCCGAACTGCTGCAGGCCTGCTGCCGCAGCACCGCAGCGGTAGCCGACGAGTGGGTCGCGGCGAGCACAGCGGCGAAGGGCTGGACGAACGTGGCGCACGCAGCGGCGGAGGAATGGGCGAGCGGGCCGCTGCCCGTGGCGCGCTTCCTGCGTGTGCTGCACTGCCTGCACCGCGAGCTCGCCGCAGGTCGTCTGCCGGCGCTGCGCCGTTCGCGAACGCGGCTTGGCGGCCGCGATTCCTACGACGTCGTGCCAGCGCGCGGCCTCTGCGACCCGGTCCTGCTGCGACACTACCGCGCGCGCGTCGACTGTGCGGCGGGTTCTGCGCCGAAGGCACCGGAACGCCGCGGCGAGGTCGCGCTCGTGCTCGGTGCCGGCAACGTGACCGCCACGCCCATGCTCGATGTGCTCGATCAGGTGTTCCTGCACGGCCGTGCCGTCGTACTCAAGAGCAGTCCGCTGCACCGCGCGCTGGCGAGTGTGTTCGACTGCGCGTTGGCACCGCTGCGGGCGGCGGGCCTGGTGCAGATCTGCGGTGGCGACGCGTTGCTCGGTCAAGCCATCGCGCGCCGACCGGACATCGCCACTGTGCACGTGACGGGTGCGGTCGCGACCTGGGCGGCACTGCGCGCCGACCAGGCACTCGCGGGCAAACACCTGTCCGCGGAAGTCGGCTGCTGCACGCCGGCATTCGTCGTGCCAGGAGCGTGGCGCGACGGCGAGCTTCGTTTCGTGGCGCAGCAGCTCGCGGCCTACGTCGCGATGAACGGCGGCGCCACGTGCCTCGCCCCGCGCGTCGTGTTGACCGCCAACGGCTGGCCGCAACGCCGCGTGTTCCTCCAGCATCTGCGCGAGGAACTCGCTGCCCTGCCACCGCGCGTGCCGTTCCACGGTTCGGCGCGCGCCCACTTCGCCACCGCCGCGGGTGCCGATCCGACGAGCGAAGCGCTGGCGCCGACGCTGCGCCAAGGCCTCGACTGGCAACATGACCGCGATCTCTGTGCCGCGGAACACTTCGCGCCCATCGTGCTCGAGCTGCCGCTGCCTGGGGAGGATGCCATCGCGTGGCTCGAACACGCCGTGGCGTTCGTGCGCGACCACGTGTTCGGCGCCTTGTCGGCCTACGTGTGGGTACCGCCGCGCATGCTCTTGCCACTGCACCAGACCCTGCACGCAGCCCTCGACGCACTGCCGCACGGCACCATCGCCATCAACTGCTGGACCGGGCTCGGCTACGGGCTCGGCAACACACCGTGGGGCGTGCCACCGGGCAGCCCGTGGCAGTGCGGCGTCGGCTGGACGCGCGACACCACCTGCCTGCCGGGCGTGCAACGCGTCGTCGTCGAAGCACCACTCCGGCCGCGTCCGCTGCCGCCCTGGTTGCCCGCGCACCGTGGTGCCGCATCGACGCTGCGCGCGCTGACGAACTACTACCTGGCCCCTTCTCCGCTACGCATGCTCGCGACCGCTGCCCATGCCCTCCGTGTGCCCTGATCCTGCTCGCGCGCCACACCGCTTCACGGTGCCGTTGCTGGTCGCGCTGCTGTGCCTCATCTGGGGCAGCACGTGGTGGGCGATCCGCGTCTGCCTCGAAGACCAGCCGCCGTTGTCGTCGGCCGCGCTGCGATTCCTGATCGCGGGCGTCGCCATGGCCGCGATCTCGCCGCTGCTCCAGCACCGGGAGTCGGGACCACCACCGCCGCGGTGGCTGTGGGTCACGACCGGCTGCACGAACTTCGCCGGCTCCTACGGCGTGCTCTACGTTGCCGAGCAGGTCGTGCCTTCCGGCATCGCCGCGGTGCTTTGGTCGATCTTCCCCTTGCTCATGGCAGGCAGTGCCGTGCTGTTCCTCGGCGAACGCCTGCGCGCACTCCAGGTCACGGGCTTCCTCGTCTCGTTCGCGGGCATCGTCACGGTGTTCGCGGGCGACCTCGGCGGCATCGGCGAGCAGGGCATCGGCTGGCCCTTGCTGCTGCTCGTGAGCCCCATCGTGTCCGCCTTCGGCACCACGCTCGTCAAGAAGTACGGTAGCCACACGAGCTCGGTGCTCTTGAACCGGAACGGCATGCTGCTCGGCGCCCTGCTGCTCACGGCGGCGGCGTTCCTCGGCGAAGATCCGCTCGCGATGGCTTGGACGTGCCAGGGAACCATGGCGACGCTCTACCTCGGACTGTTCGGCACGGCGCTCACGTTCGGTGTCTACTACCGGCTCCTGCGCACGGCGCCGGCGTCGATGCTGTCTTTGATCTCCTACGTGACCCCCGTGCTCGCGATGCTGCTCGGTGCTGCCGTCGGCGACGGCAGAATCGACGGTGCAGCGTGGCTCGGCGCGGGACTCGTCGTCGCGGGCGTGGCGCTCGTCGTCGCGAAACGCAAGTCATGAAGCTGCCGCGCGTCATCCTGCCGTCGCGCCTGCGACTTCAGCAGCTGCGCTCGCGGCTGCGCTGGCCACGCTCGCGGTGGCCGGCCGCGGGCCTCGCCTTCGTGATCCTGCTGCTGCTGTGGTGGTGGTCCGGCAGTGGCAGCGTCGCACCCAGCCGATGGTCGCACGACGCCGTGCTCGACGCGATCCGCTTCGTCGAGAGCAGTCATCGCGACGACGTGCCCGATGGCGACGGCGGCAAGGCGATCGGTCCGTTCCAGATCCACTTCCTGTACTGGCAGGATGCGCTGCAGGCCGAGCCGTCGCTCGGTGGCAGCTACCAGGATTGTCGGCGCCGCGCCTACGCGGAGCGCGTCGTGGCCGCCTATATGCAGCGCTGGGTGCCCGATGCCTGGGCCACGGGCGATGCCGAGGTCATCGCGCGCGTGCACAACGGCGGGCCGAAGGGAGCTGAGATCGCGGCAACGCTCGGCTACTGGGAACGGGTGCGGGTGCGATTGCCGTGAACGCCAGCGCGGCACCTTCTCGACTCAGCAACCCCCGGCACGAACGACGCCGCTCTGCAGCGCCGCCGCAACCTTGGCGACGCTGATGTCCGCGAACCCACGCTCGCCACGCACCACGGCGACGTGCGGCCCCGCTGGCGCCCACACGCTCGGGTCACTCGGGCCGAAGATGGCGACGGTGGGCACACCGAGCATCGCCGCGAGATGGGTGGGACCGCTGTCGTTGCCGACGAACGCGGCGGCCGCCGTGAAGTGCACCGTCAACGCCGTCGGCTCCGGTTCGACGACGAAGGCAGTTCCAGCCGGCCAGGGCCAACAGCGCGGATCGTCGCGTTCCATCTCGACGGGCCCCACCACGACGCCCACCCGTTCGCCTGCCGCCGCGAGCTGGTCGGCCAGTGCCTGCCATCGATCGCGGGGCCAACACTTGTCGCGACCGCCGCTGCCCGGTGCGAGCAGCACGGGCCCGGCGACGGGCACCGTTCGCGGCGGCAGCAACCGCGCGTCGTCGGGCCAGACCGGATCGAGCCCGAGCTGCCGCGCGATCTGCAGCCCCAACGGTGACGTGTCGCGCGGCCGCGGGTCGAACGTCTGCACGCCGGTGTGCTCGCTCGCAACCACCGCCACCTTTGGATCGTCACTGACGATGTGCGCAAACCGACCGAGGCCTTCGCGCGCAGCCACGCCACGCGCCATGCCGAGCGACCACAGTGCGAGGTCCTCGCTCGACAGCACGCCATCGACGGCCCCGTTCGCCAGTAGCACGGCCGCGAACTCCCGCACACCGGCGAACCACAGCGTCGCCCCAGCATGCCGACGCCGCAGCGCGCGCAGCGTCGGCAGCATCAGCAGTGTGTCGCCGAGCCCACCGCGCCGGAGCACGAGCACGTCGGTCGTTCGTCGCCCTGGTTGCATTGCCTTCGCTCGACCAAACGCAATGCGGGCCGGACAACGAGTCGACGTCACAGAAGCCCGCAGTCCGCGCCGCCAAGGCTGCGCGCAGTCACTTCTTCAGCGCTTCGTGCACGCGCCCGACCATCTCCGGTCCCGGCTTGAGGGTCTGATCGCCCTCGTCCTTCCACTTCGACGGACAGCCTTCCGCCGGCTTCTTGGCCAGATAGATGTTGGCTTTGAACTTGCGCATGATCTCGTCGATGTTGCGGCCGAGATTGAGGAAGTTGACTTCGGCGTTCATGAGCTTGCCGTCGGGCGCGATCAGGTAGGCGCCGCGCAGCGCGAAGCCACCGTTCCAGATGCCGAACTGGCGCGCCAGGTCGCCGTTGCGATCGGCACCCATGTGGAACTGCACGTTTGCGAGTTCCTTCTCGTCGCGCTGCCACGCCAGATGGACGAACTGCGTGTCGGCGCTGACGGTGACGATCTCACAACCCATCTTCGCGAACCGGTCTTGCTGCTCTGACAGAGCAGCGAATTCGGTAGCTCAAACGAACGTGAAGTCGGCCGGGTAGAAGAACAGCAGCGTCCACTTGCCGTTCTTCTTGGCCTCGGCGAGGCTGAAGTTGCCGAAGCTCTTGGTCTTTGGTTCGTAGGTGGTCAGCGAGAAGTCGGGAACTGGTTGCCCGACCTGGATGGGGATGACATCGCTCATGGAAGTTCGAATGCGTACCGAATCAGGGCTCGCACCGTAGCCAACGGCGCGCGGTGATGCCAGCACGTCATCGATCCCTTCGACGCCACAGCACGTACCAACCATCGACGGGGCGACCGCCTTCCTGCCGCAGCACACCGGATTGCAGCACCGTCGTGGCGAGACCGCTCGACATCGCGGCGCGAACCACTTCCTCCGCGTGGTGTTGGAACCGTCCGGTCGGCGCGAGGTGGTAGCCGGGCTCGCCGGCCACCTCGAACGACGCCAGCACATGCCCGCCTGCGGCGAGGCAGCGCGTCACGGCTCGCAGCAGCGGCTCCAGGTCACCGAAGTACGGCAGCACGTCGGCCAGCACCACGGCGTCGAAGCGCTCCTTCGTCGTGTCGAGGAACGTCATCGCGTCGTCGCAGTGCAGTTCGTCGTACAGCCCCGTTCCTCGTGCCTGCGCGAGCATGGCCGGCGACAGGTCGACACCGATGATGCGGCGACCCGGCGAGGCCAGCCACGCACTTCCCGCCCCCGTGCCGCAGCCGACGTCGAGCGTGCACTTCGATTCGACCTTCCCGTCGCGCCAGATCGCGGCGAGCGTGCCGGCCACCGCGGTACCGAGATTCTGCAAGGCCACGTCGTAGGTCCGCGCGAACGCGTCGAAGTACTGCGCAATGAACGTGGGCTCGCAGCGGAGCGGCGGTTCACCGGAGCCGAGCGCACGCGCGAGATGCGACGCCGTCGGATCCTGCGGGCACGCCGCGAACCATGCGCGCACGGCCGCGCCACGAAGAGCGTCCTGCCCCGTCGTCGTGAAGACCCACACCAAGCCCTGATGCCCGGCCACGAGGGTCGGCTGCCGCGTCACGGCCTCGCGGTAGGCGGCGACCGCTTCGTCCATGCGCCCCAATGCGATGCAAGCGCCGCCGAGGTTGCACCAACCCTCGACGAACCCGGGATGCGCAGCGACACACGACACGAAGGCCGCGTGGGCGCCGAGCAGATCCCCCTTCTGTTGCAGCGCCGCCCCGAACCCGGAGAGCGCGGCCCGGTTCTGCGGGTCGAGGTCGAGTGCCCGGCGGCACCGTTCGAGGCCAACTTCGATGCGGCCAGCCTGCACCGCCACCAGCCCCAGGCACACGAGCACGTCGACCGAGTCCGGCGCCAACTCCAGGGCCCGCTCGAGCACTTCGTGCGCGCGCTCGAGATCGCCCATCGCGAGCGCGAGCACGCCTTGCAGGTGGAACACGACGGGGTCGGGCCCGCGCGTGAGCAACCGGCGGCACACCGCTCCGGCGTCCGCGAACGCGCCGCGTTCGTACAGTTCGACGGCTTGCTGGAGCGCCGCGTGCCATTGCTGCGGAGACACGCGCAGAGAATGCCACCACACCCTCGCACCGGGAAGGAGCTGCAAGCGACGCTTGGTGGACTTCGCCATTTCCCTGCCTCGTCGATGCGGGCACCATGTTCGCCCTGCATCCCATCGTGACAACCCCACCGCTCTCCACGTCCCCCCCAGCCGAGGCCTCGACCGCCGCCAAGGCCCTCGCCGCCGCGGGCGACGCCGAGTCGGCGCGCGATGTCGGCGCGCTCGACGACGCGGCACGCCACGCCGCCGAGCATCTCGGTCATCAAAAGACCGGACTCGTCGAACGTCTCATCTACGGGCCGCGACCCGATCCGAGCGAGCTGCAGGGCGGTGCCTTCGCGGCGCAGCAGGCGGGAACCCATGGTCAACCGGTGGTCGCGGCGGCACTCCAGTGTCTGGAGCGCGGCGAAGCGTTCACGGCCGACGGCAAACTTTCGGCGGCGCTGCGCGCCGCGGTCACCAGGGAGAAGGCCTATGGCTTCACGGTGCCTGCCGAATTCGGCGGTCTCGACGGCAGCTACGTGGAACTCGCACTCGCCGAAGAGGAACTCGCCGCCAACGGCCTCGGCCCGCTCGCGGTCGAGATCTCGGGCGAACTCACGATCGGGGCCGGCTCGCTGCTCGCCTACGGCACCGACGCGCAGAAGCGCACGTTCCTGCCGCTCATGGTGCAGGGCGAGCTCATGGCGTTCGGTCTCACCGAGGTCGGCATCGGCGTCAACGCGAAGAAGGCGCGCGCCTACGTCGAGCCCGATCCTGCGACCGGCGGGTTCCGCCTGTTCGCGATGGGCGATCGCAACAAGCTCTGGATCACGAACGCCACGCACGGCGGCCTCGTCGCCATCGTCGCGCGCCTCGGCAAGGACAGCAAACAGGTCGGGCTGTTCGTGACGCGGCTGCCGCCG